>NZ_JBXWXS010000020.1:0-37619 GCF_059431795.1 Salinispira sp. | reverse complement strand
CATGAAGCTCCAAATCCGCAGGGACGGCCTGGGCCGAATTACATCCATATGGAAACGCACGGGGAATTCCCCGGAACTCCTGCAGCAAATCAGCTATACCCGGGACGGCTGCATGGAATCCGATCTGTTCCACAGCCGCAGGAATCCCCTCCACCCTAGTGGGGGAAACATCTACAGCTATACTCCGGGCAGAAAGCTGAGCTCCAGCGTAGGCGCCGACGGCGGCCTCAGCATCTACAGCTACGACCCATCCGGGAAGCTCACATCCGCCCTCACCCCTCAGCCCGGAGGATCATCGCAGAACACCCGGGCTCCCGAACTCGTCTGGGCCGGTCCGGATCCTGACCAACGGCAAACTCTCGGCAAACTTTGGGACGCCCGAAACCTTCCTTCGCGCTTTTCACCCTATCAGCAACTGGAAAAGCAAAATCTCACACCCGAAGCAACGAACATTCAGGAAGATACCTTTGGCCGCCTCGTTCAATGGGAAACCGAGGGGAGGCGGTATCGGGCCTCATATAACCGGTTCTCCCGGCTGGAACAACTGGATGTACGCAATTCTCTCGCTGAGACCACCATTGCCTATGAATACGACGCAATGAACCGCCTTCGGCTCAGGCGGGAACTATACCGCAGGGTCTCCCCGGACCGGGAAAGCAGGCCCTTGGAAGATGAAACACTCCGGCTGACCCGCTTCGCCTACATGGGCACAAGCAGCCGGGTTCTCGCAAGCGCCCACTACAGCAGTGAACGTACATATCTGCAGGGACCGGCAATCGATCAGGACGGAGACTCAGGCGACGGCTCATTCCCGGAGGTTCCCGAGCATCCCCCGGGAGAAGGCTACCGCAGCAGTTCGCCCCGGTCGCCTTCTTCAACCTCCCATGATGATCCTGGCATGGCCGGATCGGAGGAAAACCTTCTCACACCCCGGGCAATCTGCATGTATCACTGGGTGGACGGAAAAATTACCGCACTCAGCGTTGCCCGCACCCGCAGGCCGGGAACCGACCCCAGCGACCCGAAAGAAGGCAGCTACAACCAGACGGATGATCGTTTCAGGGCTTCCGGCCCCCATTCCCGGGAACCGTCCCCCGGGGCTACACAATCGTTGAGTCATTATTACCTGCCGGACAGCATGAATGGCAGCAAACCGGCCATCGTGGACTTACAGAACCTCAGCGCCGGCATGATACACTATGAAGTGTACGGAAAACCCCATTACCCCGACAGCCAAACCCCCGGCAATCCTCTTCGGGAACTCAGCAGTCTGGGCATCTGCGTGCCCGGCTTCGCAGGCAAATGCTACAACCCGTACTCGGGGCTCATCAACTTCGGCTACCGCTTCTACATGCCCTCCGCCGGACGCTTTCTCACCCCCGATCCCCTGCGGACCGGCTACAGCTGGACCGCCTACTGCGACGACGACCCGGTAAATTTTACAGATAGTTTGGGGCTGCAGAAAAGCGGATTCATTCACTATGATGTGGATGAAGAAAGGTTTTGGGGATTCACCTGTGACGATGAAGAAGACAATTTGGATGATGTAAATTTTTTCGATGTGTACACCACGAATAACTTGCGGGATAGAGAGTATCCTACCGAAACAGGAGATCTTACAGACGACCCGGTAACAACCATTTTAGAAAGCAAGGAAAATGGAAATGCGTATTATCCGGAACACTTCCCCAGGGGGGGCTTCAATGTAGAAAAAGTTATTGAAACAAGTGATCTGAAATATGGCCCTTATTTTATCTCCACCGATGCAACAGCTGAAGTTGAAACCTATCAATATGATGTCGCTCTTGAAGCGTGGACTCCCCGGGTGGATGAAAGTGGAAACCTGCTCACCGAAACCGATTCGGGCTATGGCTTTCATGCCGGGGGTGATATTGAAAACTTTAACGATCCTAATAATCCGGACGCTACTACCAAGGGCTGTGGAAGGCATTCAACCAGCGATAACATTATGCTGGCAATGTTATTCAAGGAAGTATTAGATGACGGAGGTACCGTAGAAGGATGCGCAAAATAAGGCTATTACTCGCAGCACTGCTGATGATGTTTGCATGCAGCAGCGAAATTTTTTCCCAGAATACCATTGTTGCCCGCTTTCGGGACGCCCAGCAAAATTACCGGGAAGTGGAAAACATCCGTTTCTTTACCTTCCGTTTTAACGATGAAGGAAGACTCGTGGAATACCGGATCGAGGATCAGCTGGGGAACCGGCAGAGAAAGCCCAGGAGAATTGTTTCATTCCAGGATCAGGACAATCACATTCTTTATACCAGATTGGAATATAGTCAGGATGAACTGACAAATGAGAAACAGTGGGTTATACGAAGAAGGCAAGACGGTTATGAAATAATCCAGTCAGCAGATCCCGGGGGGACACCGGATCTGTTTTACACTCGGACCGGGGAAAAGAATTTCACACAAATATATAAGGGCATGGAAATTTATTCGATCGATTTTTCTAGGGATCATTTAAGTGCACAACCCATTTCTAATACCAACGCAGCCATTATTCGTTTTATCTATGAGAGAGAAAAACTGGATCGTGTAATGTACGATGAAAGGAAATATGCAGAGGTGGATTACCAGGAAGATTACATTCATATAATCAGCCCATCCCTGGATATGGGGGATCGAAACATGTACATCTACATCGGCGACGACTACGTTCCCCCTGCCGACAATATGATCCGGGCTTTCAATGAATTTCTTATGCCAGGAGAGTATAGAGGATTCTTCTTGCCGTTTCTGGTGGGGTATTTTTAAGCGGGGTATCTTACGCTTTGTGCAGACGGGGTCGTTTTCTGTGGGTAATCAGGGTATTATTACGGCATGAGACAACGCAAGGTATTTCTGCTGTCCGGCTTGGTGGTTGTGATCCTTCTGCTGCCTGTGGCGCTAGCAGCACAGCAAAAGATGGTGCCCCTTTCTTCCGATTTATACCACAGAATAGATCGCGGGTTCATTTTGCAGGGACTGGCGCCTCCTTTTAATGCCAGGCCCTGGTCAATGGATGAGTTCAGGTTCTATTTTGAGCAGATTAATGCAGACATTCCCGAGGAATTGGTTCCCCAAAGCGACTACCGGGAACCGGGCTTGGAGCTGGCGTTCCTACCGTCCCTGCAGCTGGAGATATATGGAAAGACCAACCGGGAAGGTGAAGAGAAATACGATATTCCCTGGGTGTACGGATTCGGACAACGTGCCCCGGTGCTCGAGCTGGGGCTGGATGTTTTCATCCGGGATTCCGCCTATCTTGGCGGGGATGTGGAACTCCGACAGGAATATTTCGCCGCCGATACTCCGGGAAATATCTCCAACCTGAACAAAGATTTCGGCTATTATGATGTACAGTTCCCCTTCACCGCCTATGCTTCCCTGGGAGGTCCGAACTGGACGTTTTTGGTGGGGCGGAATGATTTGCTGTTGGGACCAGGGCGGTATGAACAGCTGATTGTTTCAGATTCTCCCCACTGGCTGGATCAGATGAGAATTTCGGGCTGGTGGAAGAATTTCAAATACAGCATGGCGATTATCCATGTACAGCCGTATATGACCGCAAGTGAGCGGCAGACTGTAGCTGATTTCACCACCTCCGACGGGGATCCATCGGATATTTTTCCTTCCAAGTATGTTATTTTCCACCGTTTCGACATGAAGTTTTTTCAGCGCTGGAATTTTGCTATTACCGAGGGACTGAGCTGGGGTGGTCGGCCGCTGGATATTCGATTTCTGAATCCCGTTGGAATTATGCACAATTATTATGAGTGGGATTACGCTGCAAGCATGCTCAGCGTCGATACGCAACTGGTTCCGTTTCAGGGAGTTATGCTTTATGGCCAGTTTATGTTTAATTCCATTCAGTCGCCCTATGAGAAACAACGTTACACCGATGCCGCCATTCCGTCGGCAATGGGGTGGATGGGGGGAGTCCAATTCGCTCCCCCTAAACCCGTTTTTCGAGGGGATATGAGTATTGGGATTGAATATTTCCACAGCGACCCATGGCTCTATATCCGCGAGCACAGCCTGAACTCCTTTTTCTGGAGAAGGAAAGCTCTGAGCAACCTGGAGGGTGGAAATCCTCTGATTTCCACGCCCCTGGGGCTGAGTTGGGGGCCCGACAGTAATGTATACACGCTGTGGACAGACTGGCAGAACATGGGAAATGTGGATCGCTTGGACCTGGATCTTAGCTACAGCTTTGTTCAGGACGGCGAGCAGGAGCTGTTAACCCCCTACGATACCGGGGAAGAGGCAGTTACCCTCCGAACCCCTTCCGGCACGGCGGAGCTGTGGAATATTGTGACCATCCGTCCGGCGTATCAGCTGCCGGGAAGATCCTGGGGCGTCCTGTCCTTTTGGCTGAATACTGATATAGTATGGTTGAATAATGCCCGTCATGAAGCCGGACGTAACGAGTTCGATATGCAGTTCACCCTGGGCGCAGCTTGGAGCGTAAAATGATATTGTACAAGACTCACCCGATAATCAGACCTTTCCCTGCCATGGCACTGATATTGCTGCTACTGGCATCTCCGGGGTTTTCCCAACAGAATACACTGGATACACAGGATATAGCCGCAGGTATTCATGATGTATCCCTGGCGGACGTCCACTCGCCCATTTATAGCGATCTGTTGTATTGGCAGGAAGCGGGATTAATTCAGGGTCTGCCAATTTTACGGCCCTATGGATATGAGCAGGTTATAAGTGCGCTGAAACAACTTATAGCCCATCCCGCAGCAGAAAAAAGTGAGATTTCCAAAGCGAGGCTGTATCTTCAGAAGCTCGACCGCAAGGATGCCCAGTACTCGTTTGCATTCAGCCCTGAGATCCGGACTTCATCCGGATTTGACGGCCGGGGCGTATATGTGAACGCGCCTCCATCGCTGGGCTTTATCTGGAATATTCAGGATTCACCCCGGGGAGAAACCTGGAGCGAGCTCCACTATCGGGCCCATATGCTGGATTCGGAAAACACCGATGCACTGCCTTCGGGAATGAGGGAACGGAATGATTATATTCCCGACTGGTCGGACATCGACCTGTTGGGCAGAAATATCAGCATCCGCCAATTTGTATACAGCCTGCTGGATGTGAGCCGCACAAGCCCGGACGGCAGTGCTGTAACAAATTTCCGTGTAGGAACCCACAGGAGCAGCGCAGGTCCGTTCCACGATGACGGAATATTAATATCAGCTGATGCAGCCGCCGCAGGACATTTTGCATTCAACTACAGTAAGGAGCTTGGATCCAGCGGCAACAACAACTTCACAGCGAACATGAACTATGCCTCCCAATTAAGCGTTCTTTCCGCCACCGACGATGTGGGAGAAGGCCGCTACGGCGGAAAGTACCTGATGTTTCATATGCTGAGAGTTCAACCGGCACCATGGCTCAGCCTGGGAATTATCGAGTCGGTGGTCTGGGGAGAACGGCTGGAATTGTTTTACCTGATTCCCCTCTCAAGTTACTTTCTCAACCAGGGTCTCACCGGATTCGGTGATAACTCACTTTTGGGGGTGGAAGCCATATTCCGCCCGGGATCTTCTGTGACTATTCCTTTGCAGATTTATGCCGACGACGTCCATTTTAACGATATTATGCGTTTCAATTTCAACACCAAATACAAGTTTGCAGCCCAATCCGGCATCAGCTGGACGCCTCTGAACCCCTGGCTGCGCAGGCTTTCATTTGATTACACCGCAGTAATGCCCTACATGTACACCCACTGGGACGAACGGACTCAGGTGTTCGACAACAGCAGAGGGGGAACTGCAAACTACAGCAACTACACCCACCGGGGTGAAAATATCGGTCCCGGGCTGGACCCGAACAGTGACCGCTGGAGAATCGACTGGGACGCAGCACCGGTCTCAGGGCTCGGACCCCTGCTTCCCGGACTTGAACTGCAGCTGAGCAGCGGCATCCGTTACATACGGCATGGTAATGCAAGCCAGGGAATTATCGAAGGAGCCACGGGAGATATTTTCGACCCGGGCTATGACGGCAGGACCCCCACCTTTCAGGCACCATACCCGGAAGAAGATCTCAACGGCCAACCCTACACCCGCTTTCTCACCCAGGATGTTATTGAGCATACGCTGCAGGGGGAAATCCATGGAAATTTAGTTCTCAGACCCGCAACCGGAGCATCTTCGGGCTATCGCGGGCCCGCGCTGAAGCTGGGACTGGGCTACACCATGGAACGAATCTGGAATGCTGAGCTGGAAGAAGGCAGAGACGGCTGGAATCATTATTTTCAGCTGAGTCTGAATGTTTCTCTTCCATGAAAACACAGCGGGAGCACAAATTTATGAAAAACATCGCCGTTAACAAGCGCTTAATTATTTCTCTTTTGATACTCGCCGGCCTGGGCATTGCAGTCCTGGGTCTCAGTTTTGTATTGAGTTCTTCAAATTTCCGGATCGGGCTGGAAGGTCTGCCTGCACAGTTTAATCCGGTCCTTGAGAATGCGTCTGAATCGGTGGTGGGCAACCAAATTATATTGAATAATCGACGCGCCACCCTCTTCCTCACCGCCACCCCTCCGGCAGTCATCCCCGCAGCCCCCTTGAATGCCCCTCCGGGAGAGCATCTGTTCGCCGCACTGGATCCGTTGCTGTGGATACATAACGAGAACCTTCTTCCCGTTGAGCCGGGGGAGCGCGCTATTGAAGATATTGCCCTGGAAGACATTGCCCTTGAAGAAATAGCCGAAGTTCTGGCTCCCTTCCGTTCAGCCGACGAAAGGTTTTACCCCATTGCCGTGCCCGGGGATTATCCGGAACTGTTTCTGCCGGTGCTGATCATGCTCAGCGAAGCCCTCCAGGGTTTCGTGGATGAAGATGTGTTTGCGTCCTGGGACGCGCTGATGGCGAACCCCCGAAGCTGGCGCGATTCGGGATACTTTGACCGTGCATACGAGCTGCTGGATGAATGGGCGAACCGGGGCATTATTTCCCCCCAGTGGTGGGACATGGATGAACCGGCGTACCGGGACGCCGCCCTGGAAGGCCGGGCGGGCCTGTTCCCCCATTTTCTCAGCTGGAAGAGGCAGGCGCCGGCGGAGGAGCGCTTCTACTGGAAGATTATCCCGGCCATTTCCGGTGCGGGTGTACGCAATGTTCGGCCGGTTATCCGTGCAGCCATCTGGAGCAATACCGCCGCCTCCCAGCTGAACGGCAGGGACAGCGACAGCGGCGCAGCCACAAATAGAAGATCCGAATCAGCCGCAGCAACCAGCTCGTCGTCCTCCATCGCCGGGCTGCTGGAAAAACTTCCCCAGCGTCACAGAGACACGGCCGCCAGGCTTATCAGGGCGGTTCAGGGCAGGGCTTCCCGGGAGCGCATCATTACCCTCACCGGCTGGACTCCCGCCATTCTCGGCGGAACTGTGATTAATAAAGAAGACCGGGACGCCAGAACATTGCTGGCGTCCGCGGATTCATGGATTATCGTACGCTGATTATTCTGCCGGAGAAGTTTGGATTATCTCCCCCGGCGTTCTGCTCTTTTTTCTGATCTTTTTCTGATCCCATTCTGCTGGACTTCATGGAGATCCTACTGCTCATCCAGCCAGGTTCCGAATTCCAGGTATGTCCCCAGATACCCGAGGTACGGTCTTCCTGATGTATCAAAATCCAGGTTCACATGCTTGAAGGAAAGGTTTCCCCCCTGGGGCGGTGTGAGGGCCGGCATATTCATATATTCCCAATTACCCGTTGTAAAACCGTTGCCATCCACGCCTGGCAGTACATTTCCTGCAGAAATCGGATTTTTTGCGTAGGCAAGCTTGATGGAATCTCGGCCACCGGACTCTGAGCTGTTGTAATAGGCGATGTACGGATATACATCTCCCGCATCCTCCTGAATTTTTATCTGAGACCAGGTACCCACAGAGAAGGCCGCATCAACGGTAACTTCATACAGTGTTGGGCTGTCGTAGGCGTCTATATACATATAGTTCAGATCGGAGTTCCCTGAATCGTAGGATGAAATATGGATTCCATCGTTACTGTCCACGGCAATCGAGACATCGGTTCCCACATACTCGGGGAAGGTGATTGAAGAATCCACCCAGGTTACACCCGCCGTTGGTGCGGAACCGTCCACCGGAGCATTTGAATAGCGCATTTGCAATCTTCCCACCGTCTGATCGTAGTACACCACCACCACACGGGAGTCTGAAGTGACTGCAAAGTCAAAATGGCTGGAAGCGTTTTGTGCCGCAGTAAGGCGTCCACTGGTATTTCGGTCTCCCAGGTTGGTGTACTGACCATACCCTCCGCCGGTGGATGATGTTCCTCCGTTGTACATCTGGTTGCCCAATCCCGCATTACTTCCAATCCTGAAATTGCGGAAGATCAGTTCCCTGTTGGTGGTGTTGTCATCGAAGTACATCATGTACACCTGTGCGTTGCCGGTAACCGAATTGCCGGTGGCGATCAGTTTGGGATATTTGAAGCGGCCAAGCATGAGACCTTCCCCGAAGGTTGTGGGCTCAAGGGAAATGGCATTGTTATTTCCATCCTGTACATTATTTCCTCCGTAGCCGACGTATTCTACACCGTCACCCCAGCCCTCTCCGTTTCCGTAGAGTTCGGCATAACGGTCGTACAGCACTGCCATTCGGGCGCCCTCATAGTTATATACCGATGCATGATAGAATCGGCCGGCTTCATCCTGTGCCATGGCCATCTGATCCCACACGAGACCTTTCACCAGATATTCTGTAGTTATTTCTGCCGCTGTCGCACCGTTGAACTTCGCCCTTTGGGGCATGGCATTTTGATAGCGGTATGAACCGGCCCCGGTTCCCGGTGCAAGTCCGGCGGCAGCATTGGGCCCTCCCGAAAGATCCAGATAGGAGAACACCGGATCGTCCCCGTCCATAATCATGTCCGGGAAGTAGCCGTTTTTCACCCCGGTATTCTGTACGGTGAAAAAGCGGATATATCGGTCGTCATCCAGCATGGTGTTCAACCGCACATACTGGTCCGGTTCCATGTTGTATGCCTCCCCTTCCGGATCAAGGGCGTCGTTGTTGTTGATATTATTAATGCTCCGGATGCCGTTGGTGAATACTTCCACGTATCCCGAACCTGAAGCACTGTTGCTGAGACTGAACGAAGTGAAATCGGGGGCTACAGAGTTAAAGGCCAGACCATATCCGTCCGCTTCACCTGCTGCGCCGGCAGCTTCTGCACTGTTTACAATGCGAACCGAACTTGGATCTATATTGAATCCTTCAACATAGATAAAGTTGGGATCCGAGCCGGTAAGGATTGAGTATAATCCATGGGAGGATCGAATATTCTGATCCTTCAGGCCGCCGGTTATCCGGGATGGAGTGGTAATTGCAGTTATGTATGGAACCACATCCACCTTAATTCTGTTGATATCTCCAGCCAGGGAATCCCCGTTCGCTGGATTGGTTCCGGGTAAGGCGGCAGATACATTTCCCCCTGCGGGACCGAAGTCCACGGTATCCGCATATATACGGACATTCTGCCGTGCTCTTGCGCTCACCGCCGAGCTGTCCCATTCAAACCTCCACTCAACCTCATGTCCTGACTCAACGCTGAGATCCTGACTGTCGATCACCAAGTTTCCCAGAGGATTTGCCAGGGATACGAGAGAACCGGAACTGAATTCCGCTACAGCTTCCTGTTCGCCGGCATCCACGCTGCCGTTTCCGTTCAGGTCAATCCAGATAACGATTTCCTGTATGCGCTGGTCGTCCAGGCTTTTTCCCCGGAGACTAATTTGACCGCTCACATCCGCATCGTTTCCAAATATATTATTCACTTTGTTGAACCCACCGTCGCTGTTGTTCACCGGGCTTTGCTGCCAGGGCTCAATATGTCCCAGAGCGTTACCAAGACCATCGCTGAGAATGTCGGCTGCTGTGAGGCGGTACAGCGTTGTTTCCGGCGGCGTTTCATCCACATTGTCGATGGTCAGCCCCAGGGTCACCGTTGCGCTCAGTTCATCTGTGGAGTCAGCATCATCGCTGGTGGTGCTGTCGTACACGGTTATCTCCAGCTGCTGGTCGTTGTCGCTGCTGCTTTCGGTGAAAGCGCTGGTGTCAATTTCCACCGTACCGTCGGTGAGCGTACCGTTCTGCTCGGTGCCGCTATACACCATGGAGTAGCGCAGCGTACCGTTTCCTCCGCTGGTGTTCACGCCGATATAGAGCAGATCGTTGCGGGCGGTGAAGTTGGAGCTGGTGTATCCGCTGGAAATGCTCGTACTCCGCTCTCCCGGCTCAACCGTACCGCTGGCGTCAAGGTCGGTGCCCAGATCCAGGGAGGTGATCGACGGTTTATTGTTGGCGATGAACGCCGACTGGCTGGCCTGGGAGAAATTTCCGGCGAAGTCCACTGCTCTGGTGTAGAGGGTTACTGCGCCGTCGCTGAGCGCAGTGGAGTCCATGAGGGCCGACCACTGGTAGGTTCCCGCACTCAATGCCAGCCGTTCGTCGAAGCCGTCACCGTCCCCGGATGGAAGTCCGTCGGCTCCCACCGCACCGCTTTCCAGTTCGTTATCAATAACGATCCGGTAATTATCGAAAGATCCGTTATCAAGATCGTAGACGTCTGCCGCTGTGAAGCTGGATGTGGTGCCACTGCCGTTTTTCAGCTGTATGAGATCGCCGTTTCTGTCGGTAAGATACAATACCACCCGGTCGATTCCTGCGACCGTGCCCGTATCCCGCACCGTACCCTGCAGTTCCGCAGCCGTACCGATAATTTCTGAGTCTCCGGTAATGGAGAGATCCGATGGATCAATATTATCCACGCTGAAGCTGATGAGATTCTGATTGGTAAAGGGACTTGGACTTGTGGTGTCTTCCGCAGTCACCTTCACACTCATGGAACCCGCGCCGTTGTTGTACAGTCCCGCAGCTTCGGTATCGATAGGAACGCTGATCCGGTAGCTTCCCGGAAAGGCCGGATCGTAGTCGGGATCGCCGGTTCCAAGAAGTTCAACACCAATACCATCTGCTGCCGCAGCAGGGGTTTCCAGTCCGGTGGTGTTGGCCGCTCCCACGGGCAGAAGTCCGCCGGGGTTATCGAAGATGACCGTATTGTCCAGCAGGGGACCTTCATTGGAATAGATAATCCGGTCAATATCTGTTTCATCCCGAACCAGACCGCTGAGCAGGTAGGTTCCGCTCACCGTATCTCCGCTTACCAGAGTCATATCTGCAAACTGGGGAAAGTCCTTGTTGAAGGTAATGCTGATCTCTTCTTCCGCACCGTAAATTCCGTCCCCGGGGTTCTGTTTGTAGTCTTTGGCCCGGACGCGTATGCCGATGGTCCTGGTGCTCCCCACGCTGGGGTCAAACTCACTGTTTTCATTCAAGTTGATATTCCAGCTGTCGGTTCCGTTCACCTCGTACCAGTTCACCCCGGCGGATGTTTCATCCAGGGTGCCTTCGCTCCAGCTATCGTTGGTGTAGTCGCCGTCGTTGTCCCCGTCGATGGCAATCTGGACCTTCTCCACAAACTGACTGTCGAATGCCGAGCCGAACACCCGTACGAAACCGCCCACCGTTGCCCCGTCATCGGGGGAGAGAATGGTTACTTCCGGCCGGTCCCGCTTGGGGTCGATCTGAAGGGTGTAGCTGGTGAGATAATTCACATTTCCGTTACCGGAAAGTCCCGCACTGTCTTCTGCGCGGACATACACGCTGAAGTTCCAGAGATCGGTCCAAGTTTCCCCGGCATCTTCCACGCCATCGCCGTCAAGGTCGCCGGTGTTCACCGCGAAGGTGCTGTTGGCGTAATCGTTAATGTTCTGGAATGAGTAGGACCAGGAGGTGGTTCCTCCGGTATCGATCCAGGTGCTGGCTTCCAGAGTAGAGGCGTTGGTGGGGTCGATCTGTTTCCCCAGCCCGATGGAGACATTGTCCACCCCTGCGCCGCCGGAGTTGTCCGCAGTGGTTCCCCCGATTGTCAGTGGTCCGAACACCGCTGAACCGTCGGCGGGGCTGGTTATGCTGATAGACGGAGCGCTTTTGTCCACGGTAAATGCCCGGGATGCGATCCGGGTATTGCCCACAGCGTCGGTGGCCTGTATGTACACGGTGTGTGCACCGTCTGCCAACGCCCCCTGGGCTACGCTGAAGCTCCAATTGTCATAGGGGGTTGAAATGAGGGTTGTGCCCGAGGACATATCGCTGTCGTCAAATTTATACTCAAGAGATACGATTCCCGATTCGTCGCCGCTGGTTCCGGCGAAATCGAAACTGTCGTTGGATGACCAGATGGTGCCGTTGGTCGGTCCGGTGATCGCAGCATCCGGCAATTCTGTATCCAGACTGAAATCAATGCGTCCCGTGTCGGTTCTGGAATAGTCCGTGGCCGAATAATCGGCTCCGTTGTTATCAACCGTATCCACCGACCGGACTCTGATCCCGCGTACGCCGTTTTCCGTATCTCCCAGGGTTATTTCCCAGTCAACGGATTCGGCTCCGTATCCTGCACCGGTGAGGGTCACCGTCTGGCTTGTTACGCTGTCGTCCACGGCATAGCTGTCAATGAGAATCTGAGATACTCCGTCATCATCGCTTACCGTTCCGGAAATTACCGGGCTGGTAATGCTGGATGATCCGTCGAAGGCAATCCCGTCGATACTGATATTCGGAGCGTCGCTGGTCTGGTCTATGGTGAAGGTAAGATCGTCGGTGCCTGAAGTAGCGTACTCGTTACCCGCCTGATCCCGGGCGATCACTCTGAGCCTCAGCTCGTACTCTCCGCCCCCAAGATCCAGGGCATAATTCAACAGACTTGCGTTTCTGGTATCCAAATTGCTTAAAGTCCACAGAGCTGTTCCGCTCACCGTACCGGTGGGCAGGGCCTCTTCGGCGCCGCCGTTGTTCACGTCCACAACCACAACATCAAGGCTTTGCACCCCGTATGCGTCGTTGCTGTTTCCATTTATGCTGATAATATTGTTCTGATCCGCGCTGCCGAAATCTGTTGTAAATTCCGCACTTGGAGCAGTGGTGTCCACATATACCTGACGGCTGTCTTCCCGGGTGTTTCCCCCCATGTCCTGGGTTCGAAGAATTACCTGATACAGACCGTCTCCCCCTGAGGTATCCACGGTATAATCGAAATCCCTGCTGTTATCCCCGGATGCACCGGTCAGATTTGTGGAGGTGAATGCCTGAATCTCCACATTATCCCTGAGAACCCGAATATCAACGCTATCCACACCGTTGCTGTCGTCCGCGGTGCCGTTTACGGTGAAATCGTCGCTGTGATAGCTGAAGTTAGCCGGGGTAAGGCCGCTGAGTGTGGGCGCACCGGTGTCCTGGGTGAAGGTTCTTGAGAACACATCGGAGTTCACAGGAGTTCCATTGTTGTCTTCGGCCCTGAGCTCGATGGCCTTGGGTCCGTCTGTTCCGCTGCTGAACGAGAAGCTGAAGGATCGGTCGGTAACCGAGCCGCTGGTGCTGATGTTGGTCCAGCTGCCCCAGGTTCCCCCTCCGTCGCTTGAGAAGCGGTATTGAACCGAATCGGCGTTCACTCCCACTCCGTCATCGTCGCTCACCGTACCGCTCACATTAATGGTCTGGCTGTTGATGGTTGCTCCCGCTCCGGGAGAACTTACCTCAATCTGGGGTTTGTCGCTGTCCTGATACACCCGGAGAGTTTGAGTTGAGCTGTTGCTGTTGCCGTTTCGGTCTGTTGCCCGAAGGGTCATTTCCAGATCATTGCCGTCGGCAATGGAGCTGCTGTCGATTCCGTTGATATCGAATGTGGAGCCCAGGGTGAGAGCCGTCCAGCTGCCGCCCCCATCCAGAGAATATTCAAGGCTGCTCAGGTTGCCTACGCCGGCATTCTCGGTGATACTTCCGGAGAAATCCATTTCACCGTTGGCATAGATTCTTCCTGCCTGGGGTGCCGGGTCGCCGTCGAAGCTATCGATGTATGGATCGGGATTATTGAAACTGATGGCAGGAGCAACACGGTCCAGGTTCACGTCTTTCTCCACCACTGCGGTTTTTCCCGCAGCGTCATATACGGTGAAACGGTAGGTATACATGTCGTCACTGTCGCCGCCGTCGATGGTTCTGGTATAGCTCCAGTCGCCGGTACCCGAATCGTAGGAGGCGGTTCCTGCGGCACTGTAGCTTCCCGCACCGATTTTCTCATCCACTTCCACCCGGTCCACGGCGTTGCTGTCCGCCGCGTCTCCGGTAATGGTGAAGCTGGAGTTCCGATAGATGGTGTTTACCCCGCCATCTATGCTTAAGGTAGGGGCATTTTGGTCAATGCCGAAATTATGGGTGGTCATTGCGGACTGGTTGCCGGAGTTATCCACGGCAATTACAAAGAGACTGCGCTCCCCTTCCCCGCTTAAGGAAATGGTGGCATTCCAGCTTGTGGTGCCGCTTGCTTCAAGCCAGCCGGCATCACTCAGGTCTGTGGTGGGACTGCTGCCCCTGGGGCCCACCCGGTAATACACCGAGTCTATGCCCGCCGCACCGTTATCTGTTGCGCTTCCCTGCACCGCGTAGCTGGCTCCGGAGAGCCACTGATCCGCAACCGGATCGCTCACCCCTGGAGCATTCGGCGCAGTACTATCCACAACAATTTCTTTCTGCACCGAATTCTGCCGCCCCACGCTGTCGGTGAGGGTAATTACGTACACGTAGGAGCCCTCGCCGGCGGAAATATCCGTGTCCACCGACCAGGTTCGCGAACTGTCACCGTCGGCCCCGTTGAGAACCCCGGTTGCTGCGAAAATATCTGCTGCGGGACCGCCGTCCTTGGACTGGGCTACCTCGACCGAGCTCACCCCGTTGGTGTCGTTGGCCGTACCGCTAATGCTAAAGTCAGTCGCCTTGTAGAGAATTACATCGCCCCAGTCGGCTCCTCCGTCTTCTTCCAGGTTGGAGACAAAAGGTGCAGACTGATCCACTACGAAAATCTGTTCAACGGCCGGGGCAAGATTCCCCGCCTTATCCCGTGCGCGAACCCAGGCGCTATGAGATCCTTCCGCCAGTCCGGTGTCTGCGCCGGCCCCGTCAATATCAAGATCCACAGAAAAATTCCAGGAAGAAGGCGAACCGGAAACCGCCGACCACGTGCCGTCTGTTCCGTCTGTGCTGTCCAGGGAGTATTCCACGCCTCCGGAACCCAGTTCCCCAAGACCGCTGCCGCTGTCGCCGGCGCTTCCCAGAAGGCTCACCACATTCCCGGAAACATAATCTCCCGGATCGTCAAAGCTCAAAGATTCGGGGGCTGTTTCATCTATGACGACGGTTCGTTCCAGAACCGTCTGCCGTCCGGCCACATCTTCTGCACTCAATGTGTAGACCCACACTCCGTCATCGGTTCCGTCGCCGGGAAGAGTAACCGGATGGCTGTATGCACCGGCACTCATGGTACTGAATATTTCACCCTGGTCCGCACCGTCTTTCTCGGCCCGTATTGCCAGGGAGGCAAAGGCGTTAGTATCGCTTGCCGAACCGCTCAAGGAAAAGTCCCCGTTGGTTTCCGCCGGAGCTCCGCTTTCGCTCAAGACAGGATCGGCCGTATCGTAGAAGAAGTTGATTTCCGCCAGGCTGGGGTCGTTAAGACCGTCAGATGCCCGAAGCCAGAGAGTCTTGGCTCCCTGTCCGCCTGAAGAGAAATCCACGTCAGCCACAGTCCAGTTGAGTCCGCCGGTGGCAATGTTCGTCCAGGTTCCGTCCGCCCCGTCGCTGCTGTCCAAAGAATATTCCAGGCTGTCCACGCCGGAGCCGCCGTTGTCGGTAATCTGGCCGCGAATGTCATAGTCGATAATCTCAACATATTCACCGTCCACCGGATTGGTGACCACCAGTTCGGGACTGAGGGTATCTATGGTGAACTGCCGGGTTTCGCTGTTGGTTTTGGTGGGGCCGGTGGTGAAGTCGTCAGCCTGGACTTCCATGCTGTAATCGCCGTCATCGCCGTTTCCGGCCCGGTCCACCGGCATTTCATACTGCCAGGTAACCACATCGTCCCCGTAACTGCCGCTGACGATTTCTAGCCCGCCGGCTCCCGCACTAACTTGCGCACTGTCTATATACAGCCGGACTTCTTCAATTCCGTTGGGGTCGGAGGCGGTTCCGCTTATTACCAGTTCATAGTTGCCGTCTGTATCGGTATCCGTCCCGTTGCTCACCGCTGCTGCAAGCGGGGAGTTGATAATAATGCTGGGAGGACCGAAGTCCAAAGTAAATGGAATCCAGGCGCTGCTTTGACCGAGGGTTCCGTTAATATCTTCTGCGCGAATCTGGAAGCTGTGAACTCCCTGGGGAAGATTTTCAAGGGTGTGGGACCAGGTTACTTCTCCGCCGTCAACATCCGGCTGATTGCTCACATTTACCCAGTCTTCGCTTTCATTGGTATCCAGAATATCACCGTCGGAGGTAATATCTTCACCGTCCAGGGGAGCACCGTCATTATACACATCGATACGAATTTGAACCGTGGAGGCGGCCACCGCATCGTCATCATTTACTTTCCCGAAGATACTGGCTCCGTTACCTAAAATATTGTCTGCAGCAGTTCCGCCGGATTGGATATTCGAATAGCTAATCACCGGCAGGTCGGAGCTTTGGTCCACCCGTATGTGGCGAACCGATGAAGCTGAATCGCTCACATTTCCCGCTGCATCCACAACGAAAAAGCGGAGCGTGTAATCCCCGTCGCCGTCAGGAAAAAGGGCCGGATCGGTGGTGTCTATTCCGGTGCGGGTCCAGTTGGCAAGTCCCGAAGGTGTTAACCAGCTTCCGTCAAAACTTGCAGGCGCAGGCTGTACAGCCTGTATGCCGCTCTCAATTTTACCATATACGGCCTTCAGAGGATTCAGTCCGTCATCGGCTATACCGCTGACGCTGATAATTCCGTTCACCGCATCCTCAGGCTGGCTGTACTCGTTAGGATAGGTGAGACTCATGGTGGGCTGCACGGTGTCTCCCACAAAGCTGTAGGTGCTCTGGCCCCATCCGCCGTCCACACCGGCACGGATCTTGAATGACTGGGATCCATCCGCCAGGGTAAAGTCGGTACCTGCGGTAAGGCTTGTTTCATAACTGCCGCTTACTTCGTTGCCGGCTGTCCGGTAGTCAGATGCGGGGTCCAGCTGAATGGCATCGCTCCAATCATCGTCACCGGGAGTTACATCAATTTCTATGCGGCCTGAGTTCAGGTTGGTAACGTCAAACTGGAAATCCAGGGTCTGATCCACGCCCACATACTTTCCCTGCTGGGGAGACTGAATTACCAGACCCGGAACCCCTTCGGGTACGCTGAAGCGCACCGGCTGGCTGGTGGAGGTTTCTCCGTTAATGTCCGTTGCCCGCAGCTGAATATAGTAGTCGTTCCCGCTGGGCAGATCCGCTTCGTAACTCCAGTTGCTTCCTTCTAGGGTCAAAGCCGAACTTTCCATGAATCCGCCGGCATCATCGTAATCCACGTAGCTGCTGTACTCAAATATTGTAACTTCAGCGGCTGCCACCGGTCCGTCATCGTCCTCCACAAATCCGTTGAAGCGCTGGGGCGAAGCAAAAGGGTTGCTGCCTGTCTCGGAAGGACTGTAAAACCCGAATTGGGGCATGTCCGAGTCGGGGTTCACGTTGAGCATCAGATGATCCGCCGGCTCTGCGTCGTGTCGGAGACTTGCCAGACTCACATTCAAGGTACCGGGAAGGGGATCGCCGCCGTACTCGTAGGCGTTAATGTCCTCAATATTGGGCAGGTCGCTGGCATCGTCCGCATTGGTTCTAATGTCGGCAAAATGGTAAAACCATGGGTTATAGTTGCCCGAGTTATCGTATGCCCGGACTATGAGGTAATATTCGCCGTTCAATCCGCCATTCAAAGAAGATGCATCGAAGCTGTAGTACCAGCTGGAGGTTCCGGTGGCTTTCACATCGGTGAAAACGGGTGTATCATCCGAGCGGTCGTAGAGGGAGAGGAGAACCTCTTTGACCCGGGTGGTATCTGCGGCTTCACCTTTCACGGTGACTACATTATTAAACTCGGCATCGCTGCCGTAGAGATCGGGGGTGGTGATAAGGACTGTGGGAGGATTGTTGTCCACGGTGAGAAGAAGGTTGATACCCGCTTTTTTGCCGGAAGCATCGGTAACATTGAGCTGATAATCCACGTCCCCGTCGTTCAGCGAGCCGCTGTCGATCTCTACCGACCAGGTATCGCCGTCTATGGAGGCATTGAAGGAACTGCTGCCGTCGGAAACGGTAACCGACTCAACTCGGAAGTCATCCTCCACAGTTCCCGAGAGGGTAAAACTTCCCCCCACGTAATCACCGTTACTGTGGCTTTCCACGGTGATCTTGGGCGGGTCGATATCAACCTCATCGCCCAAACCGGGCTTTAATAGATCACAGGTACTTAATCCCAGCAGCGCAAGGGCGGTTGCCGCGATAGTGACTGCCCGTCGAATCCTTTGCAGGGTGGGTGAATGGTTTTTTCTTCCTCTCATATTTTTCAATCCTCTCTATACTGCCTCGGGGGATTCTTTCGGCCATACAGCCGGAAAGCGTCCACCGCACCGGCGGTACCGGTGTCCCTAGAACAGGTTTATTCGCATGCCAAATGCCAGGCGGTATTTAATCCCCCCCTGAATATCAGATGAAATAAACCAGAACTGGTTTTCCACATACGCCGCATAGGCGTTCATTGCATTCCATTGCTCAATTTCTACTTTCAAAACCTCAAGCTGCACGATTACCGCGCCAAGAACCAGACCGTCTTCTTCACCGCCTCCGCTTGAAGCGGAGGAATCCATGGTGAAATACTGGAAAGCCGACCCCACCGCCAGACTGCTGGAGAGAAATTCCCAGTCCGGACCGAACAGAAAGCCGTAGGGCAGACTGGCCACATTGGCCAGCAGCTTGAGCCCCAGCACATTCCCGTTGAACCTGCCTTCGGGGGCCTGACCTCCCAGAACCTGGAGCTTGACATTGTTGTCGAAGAAGGTGAGACCCAGCCCGGTTTCCCAGTAGGTGGCGCCCAGCACATGAAGGTCCAGATACAGCCCCTGAATGAACTGGGGCACTTCATAGCTGTTCTTGCTCCTGGGCCGCAGGGTGAGGCGTACATCTTTCAGACCGTTTTCATCCGAGGCGGTGCCGCTTACCTCAAGTTCCTCATTCACTGCGATATTTTCCTCGGGAGTAATAATGCTCACCCTGGGGAGGGTGTCATCCACCCGGGTAAAAATCCGGCTTACCGCGGTTTCCCCTGATGCAAAGCGGGAGCGAACCATAATACTCAAGGGTCCGTCGTTCAGATCCTGGGTTTCCAGCCGGAACTTCCACTCTTCCCTGGGCCGCATGGAGGTGAAACTGCTCCCGTTGTCCAGGGAATATTCAAGACTCACCAGCTCATATTGCTTCTCAATCGCTCTCAGTTCCCGGCGGCTTAAGCCGGTTGAATCCTGGCCTTCTCCAGTCCGGCCGTCATCGGTCCGGCTAAGCTGCCCGGCGCTCAGGCCTTCCCGGTAATACCCGGTGCGCCCGCTGATCCAGGGACGCTGACTGGCAAAGTCCCCGGTACTCAATGAATCGATGCTCACCCAGGGACCTTCGGCGGAGTAATCGATTCTGCTTTGGGGGAAACCGCCCGAATCAGTCCCTTCGCCCCCGCCTGCATTACCGCCTGCAGTGCCGTCCGCAGGAACGTCTGAGCCGGCGGCTGCATCGGGCAGAATTGCGAACAGGTGGGATCCGTCCGATATTTCCCCCGGCTCAAAGCTCCGGCTGAAGTATCCGTTGTCATCGGTGCTGAGAACATCAAAAGATGAACCGTCCATGGTCAAAAGCACCTGAGCGGGAATTTCCCCGTCCACAGGAAATGCCCGACCTTCCAGGGTGAACCCCCCGGCCACACTGCTACCGTCGAAGGGGTGAAGAAGCGACAGGCGGCCTTCATTTTCCGGCAGCACCCGGATAATATCCCGGGAAACCATGCTCTCGTTTTCCGCATCATCCCGGGCGAAAATGCTCAGATTATAGAGTCCCGGTTCAAGTCCGGAAATATCGATCTGTTCAAGTACAACCCGGCGGGGTGCAAATTCGCCGCTGAGCATAGTCTCACGTCCGCCGGACTGTCCCGATTCCCCCTCACCGCCGGGGGCCGCAGTGGACTCCAGCGGGGTAATCCGGTAGCTGATATCCGCAACCGCAAGTTCATCGCTCACCCTCAGCTGTACGGGCAGACTTCGTTCAACCTCACTGCCCTCCCGGGGAAGGGATAGCTCCATGGCCGGGGGAGTGTTGTCCAGGGTGATAATGCTTGAAGAGACAGATTCCACACCGTAGGCGTCCACCGCTTTGATAAGCATGAGGTAACTGCGGTCCACCAAAATGCTGCTGTCCAGATCGTAGCTCCAGGTTTCTCCTCCCCGGGTCTTCTGGAAGCTATTGCCCCCGTCCAGGGATATCCATACGCTGTCTATGCCGTTGGCATCAGAAGCGCTGCCTTCAAGGCTCACCATAGAGCCGTTGGTGCTGCCCAACTCCGGAGAAAGCAGCTGGGCCCGGGGTTTTTCCCTGCTCACCCGAAAGGGAGTTGAAAGCACATCGCTTTCCACCCCGTAAATATCAACCGCGATCACATCCAGCACATGCTCGTTATCTTCCAATTCGTCAAAAGGGATGAGGATTTCAAAACTGTTGGCACCTTCTACCGTATCCGCCCGGCGGTAATCCCCGTCGTCCAGTCGGTATCGGATGGAATCCACGCCGTCGTCATCGATAACCGTTCCACTAAACAGCGCATCAGTTTGGAACAGGGCATCGGTTTCGGGAAACTCCATGCTGATCTTCGGTTTGTCCGAAGCGGGGTCAAAATTCAGGCTTACGTCCACCCTGCGGGTATTCCCCGCACTGTCGCTAAGCTCCAGGAAGAGCTGGTCTGGCATTTCCCCGTAGGGAGAGAGGTCCAGAAGATGATCCAGCACACCGTGTTCGCTTTGTTTCTCTTCAACCTGCAGTTCCGTCCCGCTCGCGGTTTCCTGGCTTTCACCTGCTGTTTCTTCCGCGCCATCTGCTGATTCTCCAGTTTCGCCGGTTTCCGACGTTTCAGCCAATTCGGCGGCAGGGGAAGACAAGGCGAAGCGCCCGCTCAAACCATGGCTGAACTCATCGCGGGTAAGGAAAAAGAGGGAATTTCGCCCGTTCACCACCTCGTCAGCGGGAAGAATCTGCTCAATCTCAGGGCCCCGGGTATCGAAGGTGAGAAGTCGGCGAACCTCAGTGCTGTTTCCCGAGGCATCCTGGGCGCGGACGATGAGCTCCAGCACAGCGTCGTCGGCACCTGCACGCTTCATCTCTTCCTCGGTCACTACATAGGAAAATGCTGTGGGTTCTCCGGCTCGGCCGTTCGCTTCACCGGTTCGGCTGTTCGCTTCTCCGGTCCCGCCGTTCGCTTCACCGGCCCGGCCTTCCTCCTGTGAAGGATCGCCGGACAGCTGTCTGAACTCGCCGCCGTTCAGGCTGTAGCTCAATACGGGCCCTGCACCCGGCGCTTCTTCGGCACTATCGTTATTTCCGGCGTTATCTCCGGCATTATTTCCGGCGTTATCTCCGGCATCATTATCAACAACCGAACCGCTGATCAGCAGTTCATTCAGGTTTTCCCCCTCCAGGGGAGTGTCCAGGGTCAACTCCGGGGCCTGGGTGTCGAAACTCACCCCTTGTATTGTCCGGGCGAAGGCTTCTGCGTCTTCCGTTTCTATGGCAAGTTCAAGCTGATCCCATCGCAACATGTCGCCGGGGTTCAGCTCCACAATCCAGGAACTTCCTGCCCGGCCAATCCGGGTTTCCGGGAGCGCCGCCTCATCACGAGTTCCATTATTGGCTCCCGCCGCGGCCTCGGAAGCGGCACGCACCACAGCTTCCACCGGGGGCCGGCCGTTGAACAGGTACGAATAGTCTCCGTTGCGCTCTTCAAGGGGATACCAGCCTTCCCGGTCATCAACCAGGCGCTCATCATTCGATTCTGTAAGGTGAAAATCCAGGGAAGAGGATATCTCCCGGCCGAACTCATCCACAAGATGGACTTTTACTTGCCGTCGTCCGGCACGCAGGCGGGGTTCCCTGTTCGTCAGAGGAATGGAGAAGGCATAGCCGCCTTCATCCATGCTTTGAAGGTTCAAGGAGATCTCATCACCCTCATCCAAAACATAGAAAGCCCTGTCTATATCTCCCTCATACCCAATGCTTCCGCTTACTGATGCGTTTTCCGGTCCGCTTTCTGGATTGGAATAGCGGGGGATGAATTCCAGCTGCTCATGATTAAACCTGAGCACAGGTGACTCGGGGGCGATGGTGAAATTCAGGGTGGCCGATATGCTGCGCTCCCTGCCCTCTTCATCACCCTCACGAAATTCCGTATAGGGAAGTTCGGCTTTCAGCTGATGCTTTCCCGACCCGGGTGAGGGGATTTCCCCAATTGCAGCCGGTCCCGCTGCAATGCTTCGGGGTTCTCCGCCGTTTAATGTGATGCGGATTTCACTGCCGTACTCATTTCTGCCATTCTCATTACCGACTGACTCAGTTCCGGACTCAATTCCGCCGGAAGCGACGGCAATCGGCAGAAGCAAGCGCTCAGCTTGCCCATGCAGGTCTTCAGGAAGAAGTGCGTCAACTGAGGAAGAGGCGGGCACAAGCAGGCGCATGGAAACGCCGTCTTCTTCACCGTCTTCTTCATTGGCCCCTCCGCCTGAAACCAACACAGAGCGGGATGCCACCCGGCCGGCGGCATCTTCGGCGTAGACGGTTACCATGCTGCCGGGGTACACAATGAGTGAATCGGGAACGGTAAAGCGGAAGCTTCCGTCTCCGTCAAACCGGATTGGATTTTCAGCGTCGTTTTCTGCATCTTCAGAATCGGCAGACACATACCACAGACGCCGGATTTCCGTATCGTCCCGGACTGATCCGCTTATCGCCTCTCCGGAGCGGGCCGTCTCTTCCAGGCTGATACTTGGAGCCTCCCGATCCGATACGATAAGCGGCAGCTGCCGGCTGTACTCTCCGCCCCGATCAGTGGTTATACTCACCACGCCGGATTCGAGAATCCCCGAACCCCGGGTGGAAATACTCAGGCGATTTCCACTTGCCTGGAGACGGAAGGCGGAACGTTCAGGGCTCAACTCGGCGGAAGCAATATCCTGACCGAAAAAGCCCAGTTCTAACTGTTCCCCCTCACTCAAAATCACACTGTTTCCGCGTAACGTCCGGGGCAGTTGGAGAGACGGTTCACCCCGGTATTGGGTGAGATTTTCGATCCACAGGGGGAAAATATCTTCTGAAACCGCCCCCGACTCATCAATTGAGCGGATTTTCACCGGTACAAAGCCATAGGACAGGGGGTTTTCCCGGGTATCTTCCAGGGGAATTTGGAATTTCCAGCTTGTGCCCCTAGCTTCCCCGTCGCTCTCAAGCTCTTCAAGCTTCAGCTCCACATCTTCCCGTCCGGGAATGCTTGCCACGGCCCGTCCCTTCCCGCTGTGAAAGGTCACCCTTCCCTCAAGAAGCGCGTACTCGTCGCTGGCAAAACCGATTCCCGGCTCATAGGCCAGCTCCCGGGAAGGAGATTCAGAATCGCCGTCGTCCTGCCGGGGCAGCACCTTCTCCATTTCCACATCGGGCTTTCGGGCTTCAAGCAGGAAGGAGAAAGCCTGCTCCTCATTCTGCAGACCGTAGATGTCCTCGGCTCTTATGCGAAGCTCATGCTCACCCGGTGAAAGTCCGGAGATATCAATATGAAAGCTCCGGGTAGTATCGAGCCTGGTCTCTTCACCCCGGTTCAGACTGTAGACAACCGCCCCAGGGGAATCATCGTCAAGAACCCAGCCGCTGATCTGTTCGCCCGCTTTGTAGGAGGGCAGCCTGTCTTCACCCCGCCCGTCTTCGCCCAGCCCGTCTTCCGCCGCCTGATCTGCTTGCCCCAAAGCTCCGGCGAAACGGATGCCCGGCCGGTCGGCCTCCACATCCAGCTTCTTGCGGTAGCGGATATTGGTTTTATTTCCTGCGGGGTCGGTGAGGGTAAACTCCAGATCCAGGTCTTCGGCGCCGCTGAGCTCAACCGGCGCTTCCCAATAGGGGTTGCCGGGCTCCATCTCAATTTCAACGGGTTCTTCACCCCGATACGCCCAGCTGAGACTCTCAATGCCGTTATCGTCCCGGGCCAGGCCCAGTACGCTGAAACGACCGTTGGCCTGGAGGTCTTCAGCGGGATACACAACATTCAGCTGAGGAGGAGTGTTGTCTACAAAGAGAAGCAGGGAGGCCCGGGAACGGGAACCCTGGCTGTCTTCTGCCCGGAATACCAGTACCCGGGGACCGTCTTCCAACTCCCGGGTATCCACATCAACTGAAAAACTGCGCTCCGGCAAACCGTCTCTGCCCTTCAGCCGGATTTCGCGCCATTGCTCGCCGCTGCGCTGCTGCATGGACCCAATACCGTTAAAATCGCTCACGGTTCCGCTGATCTTCAGCCGGCCGCTCACCAGAGCGCCGTTCTCGTGACTCTCTATGCGTATGTCGGGAATATTCCTGTCCAGAACAAAAGATACAGATGTTTCCGGCCCGGTAAGTCCGTTTACATCGGTGGCTCTGCTCACCACCGTATACGGACCGTCTTCCAGCTCCGATACGTCCACCGATGCGGACCAGAACTCCTTGCCCTCAGCTTCCCGAAACCCCGCAGCGTCAGCGGCCTGTGCATCTTTACCGGGAACTATGAGATACGACACGGAAGAAACCCCGTCATCGTCCACCGCAGAACCCAAAACGGAAAAATTCCCCGCAACCCGTTCGTTCAATGCGGGATAGGTCACCGATGAATGGGGCAGGTCCGATTCAGGATCCACTCTGATATCCACCGGAGGGGCTTCTAGAATATTGCCAGCAGCATCTTCGGCGGTAACCAGAAGGTTGTAGCGTCCGGGGTCCAGACCGCTCAAATCCAGCTGCTTGCGCCACTGGAGAAGTCCGTCGACCTCCCTGGGAGTATTCAGCAATGCTCCGGCTTCAGTTGCGATCTCGGAAGCTTCGGCGGTTCCAGCCGTTTCCTGGGCAACCAGCCCCGCTGTCATACAAAAGAGAAAAATATACCATGTCAGAACGGTCTTAAATGCCTTCACTGCAATCACCCCACAATCAGCCTTACGAGTCGCACAAAATAATAGAAGTTTACTTTTTTACATAGATGCTGAGGGCGGAGCACCGAACCCCATGCCGGCGTTTTGTCCGCATATCCCCGATTGTTAGTATCGGGTTAAAGTATACCAATGTATAGTGAGAATACCTCTAGGTTTATGGTCTATTTAGAGTTTTTGGACGCTAAATTTCACAGAGGGTATGCTGATTGGATACGCTATGCATTTTGCATAGAATTATGACTGCTCCCCGGGCAGCCTCAGGATAAAACAGGTCTGTTCATCACCGCTTTCCACATTGATGCTGCCCCCGTGGCGCTCAACCACAATGTCCCGGGCAATGCTCAGGCCTAATCCGGTACCTTGCCCGGTACCTGGTCCGCTGCTCTGGCTGTTCTGCTGACCATTCTGCCGGCCCGAATCCTTGGTGGAAAAGAAGGGTTCAAAGATCTGTTCCCGGATCTCCTCAGGGATCGCGGGGCCGTTGTTGCAGATTCGGAATCCCACGCCTTCTTCATCTGCGAAACTGCGGAGGGTAATGACCGGTCTTCCGTCCTCATTGTCCTGAACCGCATGCACAGCGTTGGTAACGAGATTGAGGATCACCTGATTAATCTCGCTGGAATACGCCTTCACCTGGGGAAGCTCCCCGTACTCCACCTGAAGATCAATCCGGCGGCTGGCCTCCATCAGCTCCCGGGTAATTTCCAGCGTACTCTTAATGCCCCGGTTCAGATCGTAGAGCTCCATCTCATCCCTTTTTCCTGGCCGGGAGAAGTGGAGCAGGTTATCCACCACCGCAAGGATCCGCTGGAACCCCTCCTCTGAATCCTGGAGAAGTTCGCGAATTGTCAACAGCTGATCCGATGGGATCTCGTTTTCAAATTGTACACCCAGGGCTTCAAGCTTCTTGCGTAGGACCCGGAAGTTGCTCTGGAGGTAGCCCACCGGATTACGCATTTCATGGGCGAGCCCCGCGGAGATCTGCCCGATGGAGGCAAGCTTCTCCCGGTGGATCAGGCGCATTTGGGTCTCTTTCAGTTCCTCGTTGGCCCGGCGGGCATCGTCCAGGAGGGCCAGACGCTCAAGGGACAGGCGCACCTCTTCACTAATGTCGGAAATCATTACCAGGGTGCCCACTTCGCTTCCCGGGACGCCTGGGGGGGTGGGTCGGGGCAGATTACGGATGGGGCGGACATACACGTCGAAGTGACGCTCTCTTCCGTTCATCTCCAACTGACGCTCAAAGCTGTGGCTCCGGTTCAAATCCGTATCTCCAAGAAGAGCCACCAGAAGAGGAATTTCATTGCGCTGCAGCCCCAGGTTTTTCCCGGATATACTCAGAAGGGCCCTGGATGTACAATTATTATCAATCAGCACACCCCCGGTATCAAAAATGAGGACCGCCTGATCCATGGAATCAATTACTAAGTTACGTGCCCGGGGAACAATCTGAAGCATTCTCTGCCAAAAGACCCCGATGAAGAAAAACACTCCGGTCACCGCAAAGGCTATGGGGGTAAAATCCTTATAGCGGAGAAAACTCAAAGGAAGCAGGTAGAGAAAATTCACCACAAGGGGAAGGGCCACCCCGGCGATCACCCAGAACGCCCGGTTCGCGTACACCCGGTCGGAGAGAATAATATAGCGGATAGTGATTAACGCGCCGAACAACAGCAAGGCATAATGGAACGCCCCGTTAAACCAAAACCAAAGCCCGTACTCGGGCTCCACGGTAGACACCCCGAAACGGGCCAGGTAATCCACCGCCACATAAATGAGCCCGTGCTGCCGGGCGGTAAGAACCAGAATGGTGGAAATCGCCGGAACCACCGAAAGAAACCCGAACAACAGCTTCCACCGGGAAATCCTGGCCTCGGTAAAAGAAAAGGCAAACTGCAGCCACACAATCGGAAGAGCCGAATAAAACGGAAACTGAGCCACCGCCCAGTTATACGTCCACGTCTCGCTCTCCGCCACCAGCTCCAGAATATTGGTAATTACCAAAAGCGCCGCCAGAACAAAGTAGGACATAAGAGCCTGCCCCACCGCTTCCCGGCGATACCGCCAGAGCACCACCTGGGTAACAATAATAATCCCCAGCGC
Source organism: Salinispira sp. (assembly GCF_059431795.1). Classification (NCBI taxonomy): domain Bacteria; kingdom Pseudomonadati; phylum Spirochaetota; class Spirochaetia; order Spirochaetales; family Spirochaetaceae; genus Salinispira; species Salinispira sp. The sequence continues at coordinate 10,313 of NZ_JBXWXS010000020.1, read as the reverse complement.
AATAGGCGCAAGGATTAAAAACATGGTGTATTCCATTCGGGTTCTCCTGTTGATATTGGCGGCTATCCACCCCGCCGCTCTTGACCGCCCTCATGCGCTTCACTAGGCTGATATTATGAACGGTCAAAAAGAAATCCTCTGTATTGTAGATGACGAACCCCAGGTGCTCAAAGCCCTGAGCCGGGAGCTGGAAGACTTTTGCAACAGCTTGAACCTGGAATTGCGGACATACAAGGGTCCGGGAGCATGCAAGGAAGCACTTGCTGCAGACGCATCCCGCACCGCCGTACTTATCTCCGATCTTCGGATGGCCGAGCAGTCGGGAAGCGACTTCCTGCTGGAGGTACACCGGGATTATCCTGATATTGAGCTTATGCTCCTTACTGCATACAACGATATTCAGGAGATTCAGAAGGCCATTTCGGCAACCCTTCGAGCGCTGATCACCAAACCCTGGAACCCGGAAATCCTGGAAGCGGAGATTGAGAACGCCCTTTCCATCCGGCGGATGAAACAGGATAACCGGGAGTACATTCAAAAGCTGAACCGTCATCTCGATATCGCGGCTGATTTCCAGAAAAATCTTCTGGAAACCAGAATTCCCGATGTGAAGAATGCCCGGCTTGAGCTGAGCTACATGCCCCACCAGGCCCTGCGCATTGGCGGGGATTATTACGATATTATCAAACTGGGTGAAAACCGTTTCATCGCCATGCTGGGCGATGTCACCGGCCAGGGAATCCGGCCGTCTTTCGTCACCGCCATGCTCAAGGTCATCAGCCTCTCGCTGGGGAGCCCCAAGGAGGGAGACCAGGTGACCACCGGAGGCCTCATGACCTTTATGAACAAGCGGCTGTGCCAGGTACTGCAGAATGCCTCGGATATTCTCATAACCTTCAGTATTCTGCTTATAGATACCCAACGCATGACTCTGAGCATTTCCAACGCAGGCCATCTGCCGGTGTACACCATCAATTCCGGCGGCGTTACGGAGCACAAAATTGAGGGGCCTGCCATGGGCTTTTCCCCGGGAGTGCAGTATCAGCAGAAAGACATTCCCCTGAAACCCGGCGACTCGGTGGCGGTCTACACAGACGGTCTTTTAGAAACCAAATCCAAGGAAAACAAAATTAACTCCGAGGTAATCAAGAAATTTTTCCGTATGGCAGTGATGGATGAGAATTTCAATGAAACCTTTCTCAAACAGCTCAAGCTGGTGCGGGGGGAAGAAGATTTTCATGACGATGTGACGCTATTGTCGGTGAAGGTGTAGCGGAAATGTCAACATCGCTGCAGTCATTCGGCAGCTGTCCCACGCCCCGAGTTGTTCACGTCAGCGGTATTTCAATACTGCATGGCTCTGCTTAGAAGCCGGGGTCGGGAATATTCAGGGTAATCCCCTCCCCGCCGGTAAGCGTTTGGGGATATTCTTTTTGCGTTTCCACCATATAACACAAAAGCTCATCGTCGGCATCGCAAAGAACCATCCGCAGTGAAATGAGGCTGATGTTTTCTCCTGCCTCTACCCAGAGGCTCAGCGTCCCCGAGCGGCCGCCAAAGCTGCTTCCCACATTAATTGCCACTCGGCTATCCATAAATTCCTGCTCCAGCCAGGGACCGTCTACAGAGTAGGCATAGGCCAGCACAGCATTTGATGTTGATATTGTTGCTGATGGTGATGATGATGCGGAGCGTTCCTGCACATCAAAGGCTATCTCCTGGGGTGCGCCGGCGTTGAGCTTGTAGCCGTCGGGAACAAGGAGCGATATCTCCACAACTTCAGCGGAGAGCAACAGACCAGATAATCCGAGGAGCAGAATAAGGAGTATTTTTTTCACATGAAATTACCTACCATGTAATATATTATGATGGTAACCAGGTGTAATTAACAGCAAAATTGCGTGGTTACTGCCGCAAAAGGAGCATAATGGATGATGTTTTGGAAACGGGTCATCGCTGCAATAACAATTGCCGCAGCGTTCCTCCTGGCAACAGGCTGTGCAGGTATAGACAGCCGGGGCGAAACTGCCGGGACAGGAGAAACATCGGAAACCAGCGTGGAATGGCACGGGGTGTTGGTGGCCGGAGCATTCCGGGACCGCAGCTTAAAGATTGACAATTGGGATAACGCCATTAATGGCATGCTGGAAATTCTACTAGACGCGGGAGTATCCAAGGAAAATATTCGCATGCACAGCTCCCGGCCTGAATATATCGGCACTCAACGCAGCGGGATTACCCTGCAGCCGGCCTGGAAATTCAGAATAGAAAGTTCAATCCGGGAGTTCGACCTCCGCAGAGGCGATGGACTCATTGTGTATCTTACCAGCCACGGAGCCGATGATCGGGGGCTGGTTCTGGAATCTGAAGAAGATTTCCGGAATATTTACCGCCCCGGAGAACTGGATGAGCTTCTGGACAGCCTGCCGGATATACCGATCCTTGTATTTGTATCCGCATGTTTCTCAGGGGATTTTATCAGCGGGGAAGAAAGCATAGCCGGTGAGCAGAGGATGGTTCTCACCGCTTCCGCAGAAGATAGAAGCTCCTTCGGCTGTGGGGCCGGCAGTTACATGCCCGAGTGGGACAACAGCCTGCTGAAAGTTTTACGGGAAACGGATCCCAATGCAGAGTGGGCGGAGCTTATTCGCCGTCTGGAACGGCATATCGCCGAAAAAGAAGAACATTTTCCCGAAGACCGGAAATCTGATCCGGGGCACCTTCTTCCTTCAACTTCCGCACGCCATTTTCAGGATCTGCTTCGGGCCATCGGGGAATCCTGAATTTCTATTCAATCTTGATTTTTCTCCCGGGGGAAATTAGAGTTAAAACGTCTAAACTCTACTACGGGGAGATATAGTATGATTCACAAGATTTTCACTCAAAAGAACGGAATTCTGTACACGGGGGCATTGCTTGTTGTCAGCCTGATATTTTCATGCGCTACAACGATTCCCACACCCGAAAAGGGGACGGGAACCCTGGTGGTCATCCCCCTTCAAAACAATATTGAACATGACTTTGACCTACACTACAGCTACTATGTTCAGATTAACCATATTGCCAGCGACACACGGGCCCAAACCGTGCGCATTCCCGATAACCGGAATTATGTGGTTCTGCGTTCACTGGATCCGGGGGACTATTATATTGCCGGGTACCGCTGGCGCACAGAGTCCGATTCCGGAGATCTTCGGCCGCTGAATCGGGATGTATCTCCGTTTCGAGTCGAAGAGGGAACCCTCACTATCACACCTATCGGCTTCGGCTGGCATAAATTTCTGAACGAAGAGGGACGGCAGTCCTCCCGTTTCAGCGTTTTGAAAAACAAAGACGGAATTCTGCACAGGGAAATCCTGGGGCGCGTACGGGAAGAAAACCCTGAGAAGATTCAAGCATGGGAAATACCCCAATTCAGCGGCGACGCCATATTGTCCCGCATAGATGCCGTTCTTGCAGATGCCCCTCCTGTTCCCTTTGAACTGGAGTTCACCGACATTCTTACAGGAAGCACGATCTCCATGGATCAGTTGAAGGGCAAGGTGGTGGTAATCGACTTCTGGGCCAGCTGGTGTCCGCCCTGCGTGGCAGAGCTTCCCCATATGTTGGAACTGTATGAGCGGTACAAAGATCAGGGAGTGGAATTTATCGGTATCAGCCTGGACGAAGCTTCTTCCACGGTAGAGTCCTTTTGCCGAGAGCAGGGAATCACCTGGCCTCAGTATTGTGAAGACGGAAAAACCTGGGATACCCAGTTCAGCCGGGATTGGGGAATATCATCTATTCCAACGGTATTTATTCTGGATACGGATGGGAAAATCTACAGCCGGGAAGCACGAGGCAAGCTGGATTGGATGATTCCGGAACTTCTGGGTGTTCAGGATGATAGGGTTCTCGGGTTTTATAATTTTAACGGATCCGCTGCCAACAGTATTGAAAGGCCTCATGCATCAGGTAACCTGAAAATGAGAGCAAAGCTCCCGGACGACCAGGCAGAAAGCGCCTATGAGGCAATATCAAATTACATCGATTTCGAGAACAATGGAGCACAGCGCATACATGACACTGCCCTGGTGTTCAATTCCAGCATCGACAGAGATTTCCCCCCCTACGATTATGTACAACGGCCCCATATTTCCGTTCCCAATCTGACCAGCCGAGCATTCACCATGGGTTTGGGATTCACCGTCTCGGAGAATGGACGCTCCGTTCCCAGGCAAACCGTCTTCATGAATATGACCGACAGGAAGGCTCAAGGATATTTTGCCCAACGGCGCGCACGAATAGATGAATGGTGGTCATCTCTGAACCACGGGGAAATGAGTCCTGAAGAACGACGCTCGGCGAGACAGGAGTACGAGACACGGGAACAGGAAATATTCGATGACCTTGGAATACAAACTGAAGAACGACGCAGAATCACCCTCTTGCAAAGCGGATTTTTAGGACGCTGGTTTAACCTTCACCTGGAAAGTGATACTGGACGCACATGGGAGCTGGTGGCGGTGCTCAATAACATCGACTGGCGTTTCCCGGTGGGCGCACAAATAGAACCGGGCATAGCCAATAATCTCTTCGTGAACTTTGATTTTGCCTCCCGCACAATTGATTTTTGGGTAAACGGAGACCGGACAATTGTAGATATATCCCAGGTACCGGATCAGTCCTTCTGCCCCTCCGGAGGAGCGGAGAATTATGCCATGCAGCTGTTCCCTTTCGGCGCTCCTTCAGGCAGCCAAATGGATTATGCTTTTCTTGCAAACGGGAACCGATCCTATGAAGAAATTTCAACCTTGTTTGAAACATATTTTGAAGAATAGCTTTTTGTATTTTCGGTTTACATCAGCTAATATACAGATATGAAGTGCACAAAGGTTCTTTTGAGTTTCTTGTTTTTCTCGGCAGCCATAGGAATAATCGGGGCACAAAATATTTCTCTGGTTGCAGTGGTGGAAGTCTGGCCTCCCTACCGAATTGAGGCAGAAGAGGGGCTGTCCGGGATAGACATAGATCTTCTCCAGATCATTGAGGATGAGCTGGAGGTTCAGATAGAAATACAGCGCCGCCCCTTCGCCCGGGCGCTGGAGATGATCAGAAGCGGAAATGCCGATATTATTCCCGGCATCGCCTACACAGAAGATCGAGATGAGTACATCCGCTACTCTGCCAGCAGCTACTCGGTGGTTCAATCCGTGTTTTATGCCCACAAAGATCTGGCACCCCGAATCCGGAAATATGAGGATCTCTACAATTATCGCATCGGGTACTCCCTGAATTCGGCATATTTCGAACCCTTTAACTCCGATGAAGAACTTAGCAAACTGGGCCTTTCAACCGAGGCTCAGGCATTGAAAATGCTCGAATTGGGCAGGGTGGATGTAATTATCGGAACCAATCCTAACCTCGCCTACGACATTTCCCGGGGAAATCTCAGCGGAGAGCTCTTGCAGACAGCATACGTTCCCGAACCAAACACCCCCCTCTATTTGGGTTTCCCGGATAACGGAAAACACCCTGAGCTGTACCGTCAAATTGATACCATACTCCATACACTGATCCGTGATGGGAGGCTCGAATCTATATTAGATTCGTACCAATAGAGGATACCGGTGAAACGCAATTTACTAATCGAAACTGCCATTATTCTCACCATTGTTGCCATGCTTTCGGTAATCCTCTTCGGGGTAATTACCCTCATGCTCTCAAACAGCTACCTGATTAATCAGTTGAAAGATTCCTCCCATGAGACCGCAGACAGACTGCAGGAGATTCTTGTAACCCCCCTATACACCCTCAGCGATGAAACCGCAGTAAACATTACCCTGGCGTATCTTGGCTCGGGGGTTCTGGAAGGGATTATTCTGGAATCCAGCGCCAATGGCATTCTGTTCAATCAGGAACCTGAGAGTTCACAATACATTGGACCCTACATCCGGGAAATCAGCTTTGAAAATCTTGAACTCGGCCGGGTAACTCTATGGTTTTCCAATGAGAGAATTCTCAGCACCCAGCGTCAACTTCTGTTGATTATCAGCATTACCGTTGTGTCCATGTCCGCCGTATTACTTATGAGCATCTTCCTCCTGAGCCGCTTCAAGATCCAGAAAACCCTCAACGGTGTAATACACGGCATCGGGCAATTAAGCGAAGGGAACTACAGCTACAGAATAGAGCGAGAGCAACACCGGGATGTCAACCTCTTCATCGACCGCCTGAATGCCATGGCCGAGCATATTGAAGAAAAGGAGCAATCACTCCTGGAGCTCAATGAAAATCTTGAGCAAAAGGTGGCCGAACGCACCCGGGAGGTGGAAGAAACCTCCCAGCGTCTGCGAAACGCCGAGCGTCTGGTATCTCTGGGAAATCTGGTGGTGGGGATATCCCATGAGCTCAACACCCCTCTGGGAAATGCTCTCACCACGGTAAGTTATCTTGAAAATCTGGCGAAGGAGCTGCAGGAGGAGAAACAAACGGCCAAATCCAGGATGCTCGCCGAACCCATCGAACTCATTCAGAAAAACCTGAACAGGGCTATCCGGCTCATTAGAAGCTTCCGGCAAATAACCATCCCCCAGGAGGACAAGCCGCCCACACGGATCTATGTAAAAAAAAACCTGCAAGATGCGGCGGAACTCACTGCAAGCCAGATAGCAGGTAAGGATATCAGCGTCACGGTGGACGGCCTTGAGTTTGAGCTTGAAATATCCCCGGCTATTCTCTACCCCATCGTCTTTAACCTTATAGCAAACGCCGCAGAACACGGGTATGCAGCCTGGTCTGAATCCGGCGCTGAAACAACGCCCCAACAAACATCATCCCAACAAACATCGACCCATCAAACATCGGGACCGGTAGAATTCCAGCTGGAACGGCAGGATGGCAACATTTTTATTACGTGCACAGACCATGGTGCCGGCATAGATCCTTCAATTCTCCCCCAGGTATTCGAACCCTTTTTCACCACCAAACGGGGAGAGGGTAAAACCGGCCTGGGACTCTACATTGTCAATTCCATAGTCACCACTCAGCTGCAGGGCTGGGTGGAACTGAGATCAACCCCGGGCAGGGGAACGACGGTAATCATCACATTTCCTGCTTCATCTGTATCCGCTTAGCAGCCCACCGGGCCCGTGATGTATTACCGGAGTCACAGCCATGCCGGAGAACCAGCTTGAAAAGAATATATTTTGGGAGTACACTCCAACTATAAAGCCATAATTCAGGGGTGTATTCATGATTGAAAAGATATTCTCCACATATAAGAGGCTGTTAGGGCATACCCATTTCAAACATCATAGGTATATATATAAAGATTTTAACCTGAAAAACCGGCTGACAGGTTTAGTCGGGCCCAGAGGCACAGGTAAAACCACTCTGCTATTGCAATATATTAAAGAAAAATTGAACACTGATGACTGCATCTATGCATCACTGGACAACATCTATTTCTCTCAAAAGAAGGTATTTGATTTTGTACATGAATTGTATGAGATCTACGGTATTCGCTACTTTTTTTTTGATGAAGCACATAAATACCCCGGTTGGAACCAGGAAATCAAAAACATCTATGATTCATTTCCGGATATATCAATTGTTTTTTCAGGAAGCTCAAGTCTCGATCTGATCAAAGGTTCTTACGACTTGTCGAGACGGGGGGGTATATATAGAATCGGCGGCTTGTCATTCAGAGAATATCTCATGTTCAATAACATAGCCGTTGTAGAACCATTTTCTTTAGAACAATTATTGCAAGACAAGACCAAAATAGAAGCAGAAATAGGAGCAATTCCCAAGCTGTTAGTTCACTTTAAACAATATATCGGCTCGGGATATTATCCATTCATCCTTGAGGATTCAGATTCCTATGGTCATAAGATTCAGAGAATAGTTGAGAAAACAATATATGAAGATATTTCCAATCACTATAAGCTGAAAACAGAGAACCTCATACACTTTAAAAGAATACTCTCCTATATGGCCACAATTCCGCCAGGCTCACTCAACACAAACAATATCGCAAAAAACATCGGGCTGGATAATAAAACCATACAGAATTATCTGGATATATTGCATGAGACAGGCCTGATACAATTAATCCCAAGAAATACAGCGGGCAGCAATCTGCTGAAAAAGACTGAAAAGATTTTTCTCGATAATCCGGATATATATACATCTGTATGTGACGAAATCGGGTTCGAAGCGTCCAATGGAACACTGAGAGAAATTTTCTTTATCAAGATGATTATAAATTCAGGGAACACGCTGCATTACAGCGAAATCGGGAACTACACAGTTGGCGGGAAAAACTTTGAAATAGGAGGCTGGAACAAAACCTTAAAACAGATACGCGATCATTTGGAAAATTCATATCTGGTAAAAGACAATATTCTGCATGGTTCCAAATATGAGATACCCCTGTACCTGTTTGGATTTTTATATTGAGAAGCTATGTAAGCTTTTTGCCGTCGGTATTGCACATGACAGTACGGGTGGCGATGCAGTTCAGCTCGGTGTCAGCGGTTCTCATAAACAGCCGCGTGATTTCCCACATTAACAGGAACGATTGTGTCTTCGCTAATGATAAATTCCATGGTAATTCTGTAAACGGTATTTATGGAGACACTATGAAGGTCAGATAGTTTTCCCTTCAGGCGATGAAGACGTAATGAAGGATGATGTGGGTTCATTTCCAGTAATTGCAGGGTTTTTACATACTGACTTCGAAGCTCGGGATGACCGAGCAGGAATTTTTCTGCACGTTTCTCATAGCTATAGGTAAATACCAGTTTAGGCATGATCAATTCTATTTAAATGAGCACTGATTCCATCTGTGTACATATTACCAGAATCAAGATCCTTCCGGGTTTCATTCAGAGCTGCTTCCAGCTCACATTCACGAAGATAATTATACTTTTCAAGGCTCATCACCACGAATGTGTCTTTACCCCTTACGGTAATAATAGCTTCGCTGTTTTCTGAATCATCCAGCTTTATGGCAGACGCACCTTTCATCTTCAGTTCGTTGGCACTGATATGCAGCATATCTGAACCTCCCACAAATTAACGTACTTTTAATAGTACGATTAATAGGATTAATGATCAACGCTCATTCATCTGTTTGCACTTTTTAGCCACTCATAATAACATATGGATATGTCCTTCAGCCTTGGAGTTACAATTTCTGTTACGCCCGAATCTACGTGACGAAAAGGATAATATTTTTTCAGAATTAGCATTTGTTTCGAATGCTTATTTCCTGATTAACAGCAATATTAGAGATTTTACTTATCAAACAGAGTTAAAATTGGATAATTTCACCGTTATAACTCCCAAAGATTTCGTAAAATATTGGAGGGAAAAGCATGAAAAATAAAGCCTCAGTATTAACACTTCGCATTCCTGAAGAGTTAAAGCATAGCATTAAGAATATGGCCGATCAGCAGGGTGTTTCGATAAACCAGCTCGCCTTATACGCCCTTACGAAAGAAATACAGGAGATGAAAACACATAACTTACTGAAAACATACTGGGCGCACCGGGATGAAAAAGAAATCTCAGAGAACTTTGCTAAGGTATTAGATAAAGTGAAAGAGAAAGATAACGACGAAACAGTTCCCGACTGGGACGCAATTTAGAACTCAGGGAATATACCGGGCATCTCTTTCAGGTCAGTACATGAAAACCGGCCTTAAGCCTGCTTCTTTCGAGCCTTGTTGGCAAAGTGCAGCCAGGTAAAAAGTCCGGCGGTAACCAGCCATGCACCCAGGATGAAGAGGTCTGCTGCCAGCAGACTATTCCCGTTGTGAATGGCGAGACTGCGCCCAATAACGGAGAGGGTCATGAGGAGGTTCACCCCGTGCACCATGGCCAGAATCTGGCCGGTGGAGAAACCGAAGGCCAGAAGCTTGTGGTGAAGATGTTCCTTGTCCGGATGGTGGATAGGTTTGCGCTCCCTGATCCGGCGCATGATCGCAGCCACCATATCGATACTCGGCACAATGAGAACGGTAAGGGTAATAATGAAGCCCGCCTGGAAATGACTGGGATCGGTTCCGCCATCCCCCGCACCGATGAAAGCAAGAGCTCCCAGGGCAAAGCCCAGAAACAGACTCCCCGAATCTCCCATGAACACTTTGGCCTTGGGTTTGTTGAACACCAGGAATGCCAGCAGCGCACCCACCAGCATGAACGAAAAGAGCGCACCGCTCAGGTTGCCATTAATCACGTGGACCATACCGATCCCGGAAGCGGCAATAACACCTGTACCACCGGCGAGCCCGTCCAGGCCGTCAATAAGATTCAGCGCGTTGGAA
>NZ_JBXWXS010000019.1:0-94140 GCF_059431795.1 Salinispira sp. | reverse complement strand
TCTCATTCTCCTTCACGGTCTCTTATGACCAGAAAACATGACGAGCAATAACCTGATCTGAACCGGTACATTATCGATTCAGAATAATCCATTAGCCTCCCGATTGGCTTTTTATCATTCCTCCTTTATATCCTTTTAGTTCTTCATTACTATTTTGAATATAAAGACTATTACGATCCTACACAACAGCCTGTGAAGCCATTGTCTACGGTAGTTTATGGGGTGATTCAACACGCACCAACTATCATAAAGGACGATCGTTGGTGCCTGCTGTGCAAACTACTGGAAAAGTTGGAGGGCGAAGGTAATTCGATGATGGGCGGTGGAGGGGAATATGGTAAAATTATCGGGTAGTGATCCAAATTCCGACACAATAACCGCTTCTCCGGGAAGGACAAATGCGTATTCAACACCCACTGAATTGATTAGAGCTTTCACACCAAGAGCTATACGGTTTCCGTTGAACGATTCATCATTTGCCCGGACCAACGCAATGTTATATTCCCCAAAGGGTTGCAACCGAAAAAGCTTCAGATCGATTTCATTGAACACCCGGCCGGACAAATAGACACGCAGAATGGGTTCTTTTAGCTGAACGAGCGGATACGAGGCTGCAATCCGTACGCCAGGTGTTACAAATGGGATAAGATTTTTCGAGTATTCTACTCCTAAGCCCAACGTCATACTCCCAATAAAATCGTCCAAGCTGGGTTCTCCCTGAGGTATCAGAGAAAGTTGAGCATGAATGTCCGAATTAAACCCTTCTGCGGCAACAGGAGCCACCACGAGCACAATGACACAAATCGTAACTAAGAAGCGTTTCATTTTATCTCCTAAAACTATACTGGATGTTTACAATATACTTTTTCAACTGATGGATCAATTATATACAAACAGAAGCTTACACTATACAAAACATGGCCTCCTGCTACACTACACACCCACCCCGCTGCGTTCCACCAGAGTGGACAAGACGATGGTTGAGCTGGTTCGGTCGATTCCCGGAATGGTGGTGAGCCGTTCCCGGGTGAAGACTTCGAAGTCTTCGATGTTATCGCAGATCACCTTGATGAGGTAATCTTTTTCCCCCGCCAGCCGGTCGCATTCCATCACCTCCGGTAAACCGGCCACTGCCTGATTGAAGCGGTTCATCAGTTCTCCGTTGTGCTCCCTCATGGTGATGAATATGTACGCCTTAATGTGTTTGCCCAGTTTTCGCCGGTCCACCAATGCGGTATAGCCCCGGATTACCCCGCTTCGCTCCAGCTTGCGAACCCGTTCCAGGGTGCTGGCCGGGGAGAGCCCGATGGTTTCGGCCAGTTGCTGGTTGGTAACGCCGCTGTCTTTTTGCAGCAGATTGATAATTTTCCTGTTGATTTCATCCATTGGTCCCACTCCATTTTATCTGTGGTATTAATTACTTTTCGCCTTATATTATTCGGTAATATTTTATATTAAACAATATATATTCGTCTGAATTTGCCAAATTCCGCTTTTGGGTCTATAAAGAATATAGACCACGTACCAAAGGGGACTGACAATGAAAGATCTCGTTCTTTTAGGGGATGAAGCCCTCGCTCTGGGTGCAATACATGCAGGCATTTCCCAGGCCTACGGGTATCCGGGCACTCCCTCTACAGAGATTATGGAATACCTATATGAAAATGGGGATGGATGGAGCTACAAGGCCAGTTGGTGTTCCAACGAAAAGACCGCATATGAATCGGCGGTAGGCGCATCGCTCATGAACCGCCGCTGCCTGGTGACCATGAAGCATGTGGGGCTCAACGTTGCGGCTGATCCGTTCATGAATTCGGTACTGATGAATATTAAGGGCGGTCTGGTTTTGGCGGTTGCCGACGATCCGGGTATGCATTCATCTCAGAATGAGCAGGATAGCCGCTGGTTTGCAGATTTTGCCAAGATGCCCTGCCTGGAGCCCCGAAATCAACAGGAAGCCTATGAGATGACCCGGGCGGCCTTTGATCTTTCGGAGAGATTTCACACTCCGGTGATGGTGAAGCTGGTGACCCGGCTCTCCCACTCCAGGGCCGTGGTAAGACCTGCAGACCCCAGGAAGGAAAACGGGCCGGAAAAGTTTCAAGGCCTTACCGATTACATGGTACTCCCCGGCGTCAGCCGGAAGCATTATGCCGATCATCTGAAGCTGATGCCGGAGCTTGAGTCCTGGAGCGCAGCCAGCCCCTTCAACCGGCTGGAGCATGTGAGCGCGTCCGGAGATACGGCGTACATCACCGCCGGACTGGGAGGCAATTATTACGAGGAGAACCTGGAAGAGCTCCCCTCCCCTCCGGCCCGTCTGCAGATCGGCAGCTATCCCATCCCCACAGAGCTGATCGCCGCCCTGAGCAGGGGGCGAAGCCGCATTGTATGCATTGAAGAAGGTTATCCCTACGTGGAGCGGCTTCTTCGCGGATTGCTGCCGTCAGAGCTGAAGATATCGGGCAAGCTGGACGGGACGGTTCCGGCCAGCGGCGAACTGAACCCGGATAATGTGCGGCCGGCCATGGGACTCCCGGAAATGCAGCATGCCGGCCCCGGGAAGCTTTCCGGAATGGGCGGAAAGCAGAAATCCGGATCAGCCGCGCCCACCTCCCCGGATACGGGCCCGTCCTCGGTCTCACCTTCAATTGGGGTGCTTCCCATGCGCCCGCCTCAGCTGTGTAAGGCCTGCCCCCACGGCGACACATTCGACGCCATTAATGATGCCCTGGATGAGGAAACGAGCAAGCTTGTCACCAGCGATATCGGCTGCTACACGCTGGGGTTTCTTCCCCCCCATAAAACCATAGAGACCGCCCTGTGCATGGGAGCATCAATTCCCATGGCCCGGGGAGCTGCGGAAGCAGGAATGCATCCTGTGATCGCCACAATAGGCGACTCCACGTTTATGCATTCGGGGCTCACCGGCCTTGCGGATGCCGCCGCTGCAGATATCCCCATGACTATTATTATTATGGATAATGAAACCACTGCCATGACCGGCGGCCAAGACACCATTGTACGGTCACAACAGATCCGGAATGCGGTGCTGGGGCTTGGGGTGGATGAAACCCATCTGCTGGATCTCACCCCCCTCCCGAAAAACCGGGAAGAGAACGCACGGCGACTGAAAGAAGAGTTTCATTACCAAGGCCTTTCGGTGGTGATCGCAATCCGGGAGTGTATTCAGACTTTCAAGCGCAGGAATCAGAAGACGGGAGCGGCGCAGCCCCCCAAAGAATCACAAAAAAACGCCCAGGCTACGCCGGAAGCCGTGATCCCGGCGGAGCGTGAAAATGCGGCACCCGGTACGCTGGAGGGCAGGATAAAGTACGACATTATTCTTGCCGGCGTGGGAGGCCAGGGAATTCTCTCGGTGGCGGCGGTAATTGCAACGGCGGCAATGAACGCCGGACTGCATGTTCGGCAATCGGAAGTCCACGGCATGGCTCAGCGGGGCGGTGCGGTGCAGGCCCATCTGCGAATTTCCAGTTCGCAGATTCCATCGGATTTAATCGGGTTCGGACGGGCGGATATGATTCTCAGCATGGAACCCATGGAAGCGCTGCGGTACACCGAGTATCTCAAACCCGGAGGAAAGGTGGTGAGTGCGTCCGAGGCGTTTACCAATATCCCCGATTATCCCCCCCTGGAGGAGATCCACCGGGCCGTGACCGGGATCCCGGAGGCAGTACTGATATCCACCGTGGATGAGGCAAAAGAGGCCGGATCATCCCGGGCGGCGAATATGGTTCTGGTGGGTGCTGCCTCCAGATATATTCCCCTGGAGGAAAGGGCTCTGCTCCATGCCATGGAAGAGCTGTTTGCCTCCAAAGGCGAAGCGGTACACCGGATTAATACGGCTGCCTTCGAGGCCGGGAGGAATTTATGAGCGGAAACGGGGGAGGCTTTGAGCAACTTGCCCGGCAGCTGGCGGGGGACGCAAAAACCATTGCCGTAGCCGGAGCCCGGGGTGAACAGGTGTTCGACGCGCTGGCACAGGCTGAGAATGCGGGGATAGCCAGGTTTCAGTTATTCGGGGATGAGCGGGAAATACGCCGCCATATGGCTGAGAGCGGGCTCAAGGACGGGGGTATTGTACACTGCAGTGACGATCAGCAGGCCGCCGAAAAAGCCGTTGCCGCAGCGGCAGAGGGATCGGCAGATCTGCTCATGAAGGGCAAGGTCCCTACCCCGCTCCTTTTAAAGACCCTGTTGAACCGGCCGGAGCTGAACCCCGGACACGGCCTGCTGAGCCACTGTCTGGTACTGGAAAAGCCCGGAGGAGGATTTCTGGGAATCAGCGACGGGGGGATGATTATCCATCCCGGAGTTGAGGAAAAGGCACAGATTATCCGGGCGGCAGCAGGGTTGTTTCATTCCCTGGGTGTATCCAATCCCCGGGTTGCCGTACTGTCGGCCACCGAGCAAGTGAATGACAAACTCCCCGAGTCTCTGGACGCCGCGGAATTGACCCGCCGCTGGCAGGATGGGGGATTTCCCGAATGCACTGTTGAGGGACCCATGGCCCTGGATCTTGCGGTCAGCATCGATTCCTGCAGAGCCAAGGGATATGAAGGGGCCGTACAGGGAGATGCGGATATTCTCATCGCCCCGGACATCACCACAGGCAACGCCCTGGGCAAGGCCCTCATTTATCTGGCCGGATATGCCGGCGGGGGACTGATTCTGGGAGCCGAAGTGCCGGTAATACTTCTCTCACGAAGCGACAGCGCCAGGGAAAAGCTGAATTCAATGGTGCTGGCTCTCTGCGCTGCGGGTGTAGCGGGAATGAGTGCAGAAAGAGAGCATTACTCTCAACCAGGAGGCGGCTCATGAGTTCAGAATATTCCGGAGGAAGCAAATCATTTTTAGTTATCAACCCCGGTTCCACCAGCACCAAAGCGGCAATATACCGGGGAAGCAGCCAATGGAACCTTGAAGAAGAGGCGGCAGCATCGCTGGATCATCCGGAAGATATCAGCAGCATGGAGCCCATCGATCAGCTGAATGCACGCCTGCGCGCAGTGGAGAACTTTCTTCAGGAGCATCTGCCGGATGACCTGGCAGCCGTTGCCGGCAGAGGCGGTTTAACCCGGCCTCTGGAAGCTGGAAGTTACGCCATCAGCGACCAGATGATCCAGGATCTTACCGGCGCACGCTATGGAAACCACGCCTCCAATCTGGGTGCCCTCATTGCCCGGCATATTGCTTCCCGGCAAAACGTGCCCGCCCTGATTGCCGACCCGGTTGGAGTTGATCAGTTCGAATCCCCGGCCCGGTACTCGGGATGGCCGGGCCTTGAGAGAAAATGTCAGCTCCATGCCTTGAATATGCGTTCGGTTGCCCGGGAAGCCGCCAGGGATTTGGGCGGCAGCATGGAAGATTTCAATTTTATTATTGCCCATCTGGGGGGCGGCATCTCCATCGGGCCCATGACCGGGGGCAGAATTATCGATGTGAACAACGCCATGGACGGCGGGCCGTTTTCTCCTCAGCGAACCGGCTCCCTGCCGGTTACCGGCCTGATCGACATGTGTTTCAGCGGGGAATTCAGTTCTGCGGCGGAGCTGAAACGGGTTCTCACCAGATCCGGGGGACTTCGGGCCTACCTTGGCACCGACGACGCCAGGGAAGTGATACGCCGAATCCAGGCCGGCGACGGCAAGGCCGAAGAGGTGTACCGGGCAATGGCCTACCAGATATCCAAGGAGATCGGCGCCATGGCCCCGGTTCTTCACGGCAGGGTGGATGCCATCCTCCTTACCGGAGGGCTTCCCCGGCCGCCACTGTCGGACTGGATCAGCGATCGGGTATCCTGGATATCCCAAGTGCTGATATATCCCGGAGAAATGGAACTTTTGGCCCTGGCCCGGGCGGGGGCACGGCATGTGTTTGACGGCGAGAAACTTCTTGAATACTAGGCGGGCAGCCCGGCTTCGCCCCCGGGAAAGGAATATCCATGGCAGTTGCTCGAAGAATTGATAATTTGCTATCCGGCGGATCGCTGATTCGCAAAATGTTCAACCAGGGCCAACAGCTGAAAGAACGCTATGGCGCAGAGAACGTGTACGACCTGAGTATCGGGAATCCGGACCTAAGCCCTCCGGCGGAATTTTATGCCGCAGCGGAAAAGATCCTGAAAGAAGATATTCCCGGAAAACATGCATACATGAACAACGCAGGACTGACCTCAGTACGGGAGAAGATAGCCAAGCGGGTGCGGAGGGAACAGGGTGTAAATATTTCCGGCAACGGCATCATTATGACAGTGGGAGCGGGAAGTGCGTTAAGCCTGGCATTTCACTGCCTGGTCAACCCCGGCGACCGGGTTCTGGTTCCGGCTCCGGCATTCGTGGCATACCGTAACTACCTGAGCGTACACGGGGGCAGGCTTGAGGTGGTCCCCGGACTGCCGGATTTCTCTATAAATCTGGAACAGCTCGAGCAGATGATTGATGCAAACACTGCGGCGGTGATTATAAACTCTCCCAATAATCCCAGTGGAACCATCTACTCAGAAGAAAGCCTGGTTGAACTGGGGAAACTGCTGGAACGCCTCAGCACGTTCCACGGCAGGCGCATTTATCTGATAAGCGATGAACCCTACAGGGAAATCATCTACCGAAGTGAAGCGGTTCCTCCGGTTTTTCAGGCTTACCCCCATAGTATAATATGCTATTCCTACTCAAAATCCCTTTCCATTCCCGGTGAGCGGATCGGTTGGGCGGCGGTGCATCCGGGGGCTGAAGAGTCTGAGAAAATCGTTGCAGGAATGACGGGAGCAACCCTGAACATGGGCTATACCAACGCCCCGGCTCTGATGCAGCGGATCGTGGCAGAAATTGACGGCTGCACGGTGGATGTGGAACGCTACCGCCGGCGAAGGGATCTCTTGGCCAAGGGACTGAAGGATATCGGATATGAGTTCGAACTGCCCCCGGGTGCTTTCTACATGTTCCCAAAAGTCCCGGCACCACAGCCGGGAAGCGAGAACCAGCGAGACGATATGTCGTTCTGCGAACGGCTGGTGGAGGAAAAAATTCTTACCGTGCCGGGAAGCGGCTTCGCCATGCCCGGCTATTTCCGCATCTCCTACTGCGTGGATGAACGGATTATTGAGGCAAGCCTGCCGGGCTTCCGGCGGGTTTTCGAACAGACCGTCGGAAGCACCTGATTGCCCGGGCTTTCGCCGGGCATAGCGGGTCACTTAAGCGTAGGTGTTGATGACAACTTCCGGGTTGCCAACAGGTGATTATCGGCGGTGAACATATATTTCCCGCCGTGGGTGAATACAAAGCTGTTCAGGCCGGGAGTCAGTATATCAGACCAGGAACCCCAGCTTTCACTTGAGTAGTCGTACATTCGCAACCGGTCGCCGGTCAATTCGGTGTAGAAAGTGGTGGTGGTTCCCCTGCGGAATCCCCCGGGAAACTGCCGGGTAATAGTGTATACTTGTTCCTGTTCCCCAAAGGGTTCAAGCTCTCCGTCGGGTCCGCTGTAATTATCTTCATAATAATCCAGCCTTGTTATGCGTTCTTCACTTTCAATTGTATAGGTCTGAACAAACACATCTCTGAACTCTCCATCGAGAACATCCGAAGAATACACCCATTCCCCATCTTCATTTTTCAGATAAACCTGATACAGGCCGTCTTTTCCGGGAAGTGCATTGAAGGTGGCCGTGATCTCCACTTCGGTGGTTGTTTCGAAAGGCGCGCTGCTATACTCATTCAATGAGAGGCTTAAGGTTCGGTTTTCACCATTGAAAGCGTAGGTACCGGAGTAGGTTTCAACCAATACCCTTCCCTCTCCGGTTTCCAGGTCTTTATCCAGATCCGACGCATCATCCTCGAATTCATAATATTTTTCCACATAGCTTCCGTCGGGGGAAAAGACCGTTTCATCGTAGCTTCCATAATAGACTACTTCGCTGAGCACCCTGCCTTCGGCTCCAAGGGGTACAAGGGGCACCTGGGTGAATCCCAAAACATCGCAGGATGAGATAAGCAACCCGGAAATAATCATAGTCAGTACGGCAAGGATATGCGGAAAACGTTTCACGGTAGGCCCCCTTATGTATGATCAAATAGTACCAGGTGGCTGGAGGTTTTTCAATATATCGATACAATGCCGTTTCCACACTCTTTGGGGCATTGGAAATATGCTTTGACCTGATAATGAAAAACCAATATGTTTGAATGATGGCAACCCTTGTACATACATCTAACTTCCCATTTCACCGAAAGACGATGTCCCGGATGCTGTTAATTGTAACGGGACTTCTGCTCCTGCTGAGCAGCGGCTGCGGTACATTCAGGATGGCGGATAGAAAACTGGATTCACGACTTACGGAGGCGGGAGTGGAGTTCACGCTGGGAATGGAGCAAGCCGGGGGAAGAATGGTACGGGTGCTACGCAGCAGCTCGGCAGACCCCAAGGCGCCCCAGCTGTTGTTTATTCATGGAGCTCCTGGTTCCCTGGATGACAGTCTTCCCTATTTTACCGAAAGCGGATTAGCAGAAAGGTACCGCCTTATCGCATATGATCGGCCGGGTTACGGATTTTCAGAATACGGAGAACCTGTTGTGAGTCTTGAAGCCCAGGCCCGGGTGGCCAGGGATCTGGTGGAAGAGGGAGCGGTTGTTGTAGGGCATTCATTCGGCGGTTCGGTGGCCATGCGGCTGTTACTGGATTTCGGAGAAGATTTCACCGGGGGGTTGATTATTGCCGGCGCTCTATCTCCGGAAGATCAGAAGCTGTTTTTTTTCAACCGTCCCGCTTCCTGGCCGCTATTTAACTGGATGCTTTCCGGTTCCTGGAGATCCGCCAATGCGGAAAAACTGGGGTATGAAGACCAGTTGCAGGCTTTCCTTCCATTATGGGAAGAGTTGGGCACGGACGTTGTGCTGGTGCACGGTACCCGTGACGGCCTGGTACCCTACGAGAACTCCCTGTATGCAATGAGCATGATGCCCAGAGGCAGGGCTACTCTGCACACACTGGTAGGTGAAAACCATTTTATTCTTTGGTCGGAAAAAACCAGAATGATCCAACTGATAGATGAATTACATGGGCGATAAGGCCGCCGTGGAATAAAATATTCACCCATGGCAGGCAGACATTAACGGGAGATTGGGATGTTACAACATGGAAAGATCGGCGAACCCCAGCAGAAGAGAATAGATCTTCGAAGTTTTCTCATAAATGAAAACCTGGGATTATTGAAACAGGGAAGAGAAGTTATCGCATCCCTGTCCGACGGGGAGTTTTGCCGGCCACTGGAAGGTACCCGCGCAGCGGGAACCGTCGGAAAGCATTTTCGGCATGTGCTGAATTTTTATGACAACCTATGCGATCATGCGGACGGCGTGCTGGATTATGATGTACGGATCCGGGATCCGGAGGTGGAAAACCGGCCTGCCTCGGCAATACGGCTGCTTGTCCGAATCGAAGAGCAGCTGAAGCTGTGGAAAGAAGGTGGTACGATGCCGGAAGAGCCTCTTTACATCGCCATTGGAGACGGAGAACGATCCTTCCACCGCCTTGAAAGCAGCCTTGAACGGGAGCTGAAGTTCGTACTGGAACACGCATTACACCACTACGCAATTATCGCCATGGTATTACACAGCCGGGATATTTCTCTGCCCCATGGATTCGGAATCGCCCCCTCCACGCTGAAATATCTGGAAAGGAAGTAATCCACATATGTGCACCATGACCTTTTTTCCAGAAATAGGGGAGATGCAACGGGGTGATTCCCGCTGGATATTCTTTAACCGGGACGAACAGCGAACCCGGGGCCGGGCTGAGCCCCCGAAACAATTCTCCGGGCGAAACGGCAGCTATCTGATGCCGGTGGATCCCGACAGCGGCGGAAGCTGGATGGGGGTCCACAGTTCGGGGTTTTTTATCGGGCTGGTAAATAATTACCCAGGAGATAAAATTATCCGCAATCCTTCAATGCGCTCCCGGGGGCTTCTGATCCGGGACCTGCTGGATGCGGGTAAAATTCCTGATAATCAGGAACTTGAAAGAATGCTCGAAGAACAGAAATATGCACCGTTTTACCTTGCGGCACTGACATCAACCATCACCAGAGCATGGGAATGGGATTTGCAAAAGCTTCGCACTCTGGATATTCCGCCCAGTCGCCCGGGAATGATCAGCAGCAGCGGTGTTGAACACCGACGAATCTCAACCCGGCGGGAAGAGATGTTCCATAAATTCCTGGCCGAAGAGGAAGCTGAATCCCCTCCGTGGAATCCGGGCAGGTTCGCCGGCTTCCACCGCAGGAAATCCGACGAATTGCCGGGTGAAGCTCCGTGCATGAGCCGGAGTGACGCGCATACTGTCTCCATTTCGGAAATCAGTCTGAGCAGTGGGGAACTCCGGCTGCATTACTACCCTGATCCGCCGTTTACTGATCCCCTGAATTATCGGGTTTCAGTTCAGGCCAGTTCTGGTCAGCAGAATTAATCATGGATTCCAGGTTATTCACAAACCGCCGCTGGGTGCGTCCATTAAAATTGAGAAACAACCGCCCTTCATGAATAGTCCATTGTTCGGGATCTACCGGAGCCAGAGAGCCTCCGGCTACGGCATAGGCACAATAGGAGTCGTACTGGGGCAGATATGCTTTTGGATCTGCGGTGAACATCTGCTTATGCTCTTGTGAAATAAAGAGATATGTCCGCCCGTTATGACTGTAGCTGATCTGCGGCTCCCCTTCCCGTGCCGCCCCGAGGGTAAAATAGGCCACAGGGTCGTATCCTTCCAGTGCAGGTCCGTTTGAGTCGTTCATTCCTCCCTGTGACCACAGGGCGGTTCCGCCCAGGATAAGTATCCAACTTATGAGCAGCAGCGCTGCGCGGGGTTTTCCGTTCATATCTTTCTCCTTCGCTGAATTAATCCATTCAGCACTTGGTTTCTTCCTTCGATTCACCGTTTTAACCGATAATGCCGTCGAACTTCACCCAGAAGCTCTCCTAGCGATTCGGGAGTATGACCGGAATCCATGTTGGCTTTGGAAACATCCGCCACATCCCCCCAGTGGGCCAGTAAATCCTTCCATCCCCGAAAAAGGCCGTATGCGGGGTCATAAATGTGAGCCGGTTCACTGTTCACTCCATTCACTTCCATCACCTTGAACTCTCCCGAAAGAAGAGATGTTTCACTTTCAGTCTTAATATCAAGCCTTCCCAGAAAAAAGCCGGGGATGGCCTCTGCCAGGGGCCGGAACGCCTGAACAAGGGATTGGGAAATAAGATGATTTGCATTCAGAAAGGTGGCCCCTCTGGCATGGTTGCCAATTTCTGTCAGTTTCAAGTGCTCTCCGGCGGAAAGAACTCGATTCCATTGATCTTTGTAGAGCGTTTTGAGCATCTTCAGGTGATATCTGCAGCGGGGATCGGCAATCGCCAACTCTTCCAGACGCCGCTTTCCGTCACCTTGAACCATCAATCCCTCTTTCCGCACAACTGAAGTAATCCGCAGTTCACTGTTCCGGGGGTCTCGCACCAGCATCACCCCGTATTCCTGTTCAAGGGGAAGATACTCCTGGAGTAAGAGTGCACGACGGGCATTTTTCAGATACCGTTCCCCATCCTTTCGGTTTTCGATCTTTTCCACTCCATATCCCCGTTCTCCCACATCCGGCTTGAGAATTACGGGAAATTCAAGTCCTGCAGAACTCATAACGTGAAGAAGATCCTGAATTCCCGGCACAGAGGGGAAATAACGGGTTTGGGGTAGGTAACGGGTTGGAAGCGTCTTCATGGATTCGTATTTGGAATACTCCACGAACCCCCCGAACCTCATGCCGGGGTTGGCCGCAAGAAAATAGGTGAGATTCTTCTGGGCAATTCCGTGGAACAGGATGCTGAAATACACCGGGACATACACCAGAGGAAATGGCCAGAACTCCCATTTCAGGAATTTCGGAAGCCTCATCTTGCCCTCCCCGCAGAAGGATCCAGGGAGTAGAGATCCCGGCGGATACGCCGGTTCCATTCGCCAATGTCCCCCTCCTGCAGTTGGCCGGGGGTATATCCCTTCCCGATCCGGGTTTCCAGGACCCTGCCCCGCTGACGGAACATCTCATCTACCAGAAGCAGCATTTCGATATTAAACCCTATGCCAAACCAACGTCTCATATTGGCGGTTGCATAAAAAAGATTTCTGTTGGTACCGGCAAAGAACGCCGGCACTATTGTTCGACCGGTATCCCGTGAAAGGCGAACATAGCTTCGGTTCCAGGGCAAATCCCTGAGTCTCCCCCCTTTTCTCCTGCTGCATAAGCCGGCGGGAAAGTGCAGAAGGGCCGACTGGGAGGCAAAAAGATCCCGGTACAGCTGCTGGTTCTGGCGGTTGCCCCCGAGCTTGTTCACCGGAACAAAAAGATCCCTGAGGTTAGGAATATTCATGAGAAAGTCGTTCACCATCAGCTTCACCTCTGGATAATGCCGGGAAAGCACCGAGAGAAGGACCAGACCATCAAGCCCCCCCAGAGGATGATTGGCCACAAGCACCGGCCGCTTGAGACCGGCTATATGCTCCTCGCCCCGAATAGTAATTTCCACCTCGAAATACTCCAGGGCAGCATTGATAAAATCCGATCCCTGCAGATGCCCAAAGCGGGCCAAAGCGTCATTCAACTGGCGGACGTGAAGCAGGGACTCCAACCTGCGAAGCAGTACTCCGGGGATCCTCCCAGCCAGAGATGGGTTTCTGCCTGCGATAATCCTGCGGATGTTGATGCTGGAAAGCCGGTGCAGAGACTGCTTGCTGCTGCCGGCGGCTTCATGATCCAGGGAAGCTCCCCGATCCGGCCTGTCTGAAATGGGAAGTTCATTCATGCACGGCCTCCAAGCTCATCCGATGAACTGCTCTCCATTCCGTTTTCAGAGGCAGATGGGATACGTGCGGCTATCTGTGCAACAATATCTCCGGCAACCTCCTTTTTCGATTTCAATTTCCCTTCCTCCATACTGCCGTCGGGAAAATAGAATGTGACCGCATTGGTGTCATGGGCGAAGCCTGCTCCCGGGGTGTTGAGACTGTTCATCACAATCATGTCAAAGCGCTTTTTTCGAAGTTTGCTAAGGGCATTTTCCTCTTCATTCTGTGTCTCAAGAGCAAAGCCCACGATGAACTGGTGATCCTCACGAATTTCCCCAAGAGACCCGGCAATATCCACGGTCCGCTCAAGCTCCAGACTCATGGCACCCGACTGTTTTTTCATTTTGTGACGGTGAAGAAAGGCCGGGCGATAGTCGGCCACCGCAGCAGCCAGCACGGCAATATCCGAGCCGGGAAAGTGCTCCCGGGCGGCCTCAAACATCTGCTGGGCAGAGCGTACATCAATCCGCCTGATGCCCGAATGTGAAGGGGTCAATTGGGTGGGCCCGCTTATCAGGGTCACATGGGCTCCCGCTTCAGCCAGGGCTTCGGCAATCGCATAGCCCATTTTGCCCGTTGAACGGTTGCCGATATAGCGTACTGGATCAATATCCTCATAGCTGGGACCGGCGGTAACCATGGCATTCCGACCTTCCAGAGATAGAGGAGAATGGCTTGTCCTCTTCGCGGGCTGAATAGGGCCAAGGCCTTGTGCCAGCGCTCCCAGCACCTGTTTGGAAATATTCTCCGGTTCGGCCATCCGCCCTTTTCCGCTCAGACCGCTGGCAAGCTCCCCGTCTCCGGGTTGGATTACCCGCACTCCGTCCTCCTGAAGAACCGAAAGGCTGCGGCCTGTTGCCGGATGGGCGTACATATCCAAATCCATAGCCGGAGCAACATACACCGGACAGCGGGCTGACAGGTAAGCTGCCAGCAACAAATTGCTGCAGAGCCCGGAAGCCATGGCTGCAAGGGTATTTGCGGATGCTGGAGCAATTACCATTGCGTCGGCCCACAGTCCAAGCTCCACGTGGCTGTCCCACTCACCAGATTCAGGATCAAAATACGCCGTGCTTACCGGGTGTTTTGAAAGGGTTGCCAGGGTGAGGGGTGTGATAAAATCCCCTGCTGCGGGGGTCATTACAACCTTCACCTCCGCTCCGGCCCGAATAAAGCACCGAACAAGTTCAGCGGACTTGTATGCCGCGATGCTGCCGGTAACCCCTAAAAGGATTCGCCCATTATTCATATTGAAACTCCCCATGGTTTATCAGATTGAGAATCTGTGGTTTGAAGCTGCATCCATGATGGGGAAAACTCACCATCTGCTCTTCTCCACCGCTTCTGCTCCCTCCGCCATTGTACCATGAAGAGATCATGAAGTTTCCATATCTCCGGTTGAACCGGGACCGCCGGCCGGAGGCGGGACAGGAAACACCACATATCTTCGGTACAAAAAATTCCAGACAAACACCAATGCCATTCCCAATGCATTGCTGATGCGGTAATCCAGCAGAGAGTAGCGTTCGGAGAGAATATGAATGCTCATGGCGGCGATCCCAAGGGAAACGACGGCCCCCAGGACATAGAGAACTGATTCCGGAGCGGTGGAATGCCGCCTCCGTGTTTTAAATATCCAGTACCTGGAGACAATATAGGTGAATACCAGTGCTGCAATGTAGCTTGCGGGTTTGAGCATGCTGGCAGATATTCCGGAAACGGCAATAAGCAGCTCAAGCACCAGCCAATCGAGGAGGAAGGCCGTCCAGGCGGTTACAAGAGATTTGAGAAATTGCCCGGCAGCGGGGTTCAGATGGATCGGCGGGGCCGCTTGTCCGTCTGTTTTCGGATCGTCCATGGGAACAATATACCAGCCTGTGCGGCAGGATCAAAGATTTTTTATTGCATCTACAAGTAATTTCGGGCAGATACACCCAAAAGATGTCCTCGCCCTTCCCCATTTTCCCTATCTGATTGTTTTCCACACTCTTTGGGGCACTCATTAAGGGCAGCTTGGAACAAAATTATAATTTCCCCCCGCATTATACTTGACCTTTATACTATGTTTAGTATACTTATTGACATTATCAAGTTTGATGATACCAGGTTAGATCCGGAGAACAACCTGGGTGAATAGAGAATTACCGGGAGGGTTTCATGGCAGAACATACGGCGGGACAGAGTATCAGGTTCCCCCTGGGACCGGTTATAGCGGCAGGGGTGACGCTGCTATTGAGCATATCCATAGCATTTGCTTCACAGAAGCCCGGGACCCAGAACTTTGCTTCAGCTGCAGACACCCGGATAATCACCGCCCTCTCCGGGGAGGATCGCCTGCTCAGCTTCTATGACGGGGGAAGCGGCAGACTGCTGGCAAGCCGGAGTCTGGAATTCACCCCTTCTGTCCTGCGCCCCACCCCCGGAGGAGTCTCCGTGTTCGTGGGGTATGAAGATGCACCTTTCCTGGATGTCTTCAGCACCGAAACTTTTGAGTTTCAACGGCGGAATGAAATTTCCACAGCCGGGGTTGAAGAACTGGTCTTTTCCCCCGACGGCAGCCTGCTCTATGTGTTTCATGATGCTGAAAATGGCTCTCACAGGGTACAGGAATATCAGCATGAATTGCTTTCCCTCCGCCCCGGCTTGAATGCCGCTACGGAAAATATGGATGGGCAGGCAATCATGGGGGGAAACGGACAATTGATCTACAGATGGGGAAATTCGGGTATTCAGAGCATTTTCACCGCCAATCTTGACCAAATTGCCCGCTACCAGGAGGCAGTGGACGGGCTCTTACACGATTCCCAGGCCGGAATTCTCTGGGTAATTTCCCAAGGAGAACTTCAGGCTCTGGATCCCCGGACCTTAGATGCCGTGACTGGACGGGCAAAGGAATCTGACCCTTCGTCCCCTTCCTACGCCGGTGATCTTGTGCGGCGGGAGAATCTGATATTTGCATTGCGGGCAGACGGCAGCGGAGTGGATGTATTCCCCGGCGATTGGAACCGGGAACTCCTTGAACGGCGGGGAATGCCCGATCCGCTGGAGAGCATTGAGCTGCCGGAAATGGCCTATGGCATGATCGTAGGGGCTTCGGGACTGCTGGTTGCAGCAGAATCGGGGAGATGGTACGGCATTGGCGACAATGCTTCGGGAATCACCCCTCTTCCGGTGCCGGCACATGAGAAACACACGGATCTTTTTCGTACTGCGGTGATCCGCCGGGACGGCAGTTTCGCCTGCTTTTAATGAATGGAGGAAGATAATGGAATCTCAAAGCGTAATAACAGTGGCGGCAGGTCTGGCCCTTGGAACCGCCCTGGGCTGGGTGCTCCAAAAGGGAGGCTTCTGCATGAACACCGCATTCAGAAGCATTCTTTTTGAGAAGGATCGAAGCCTGCTGCGCAGCTGGCTCATCGTGCTTCTGATAAACATCCCCGGTGTAACCCTTCTTTCCCAGTTAGGGATTGTACGTCCTGCAGTAGCACCGGTTTTCTGGCCCGCCCTGATAAGCGGTGGAGTGATGTTCGGATTGGGGATGGTGCTGGCAGGGGGCTGTGCAAGCGGAACCTATTACCGGGCCGGCAGGGGAATGCTCGGCTCCTGGGCCGCATTGATATTTTTTCTTCTGGGCACAGAGATTATGAACGGTGGAGTACTAAACCCAGTTCAGACTGCGCTCCGTCGGCCCCGCATTCTCAGTACCCTGAGCGGTGACGGTTCCCCGCCCACCCTGTTTCATCTCATCGGGGCGGATCGCCCCGGAGCCCAGTGGCTGGTGGTTGGCGTGCTGCTCATCCCCATTATTCTGCTTCTACTCAGAGCGCCGAAGCAGAGTTTTGTAATCGGATGGGGCTGGAAGAAGACCGGCATCCTCGTGGGGGTTTTGGCCCTGGCAGTGTGGGCGGTTTCGGGCATGCTGGGACGGAATTTCGGTCTTTCCTTCACCCAGCCAAGCTGGGCGTTTATGGATGTAATTACCGACGGTGACGGCGCAGGAGTGGGCTTGCCCCTGTTTATCCTGCTGGGAGTGCCCCTGGGTTCCTACATATCCGCATGGATTGAAGGAGAAGCCCGGCTTTCCCTGCCCCCGGGATCCACCCTGGTACGCCAGAGTGCAGGAGGCTTGATGATGGGTACGGGGGCGGCCCTGGGCGGCGGCTGTAACATCGGTCACGGTATCAGCGGCATATCCGCATTGAGTCTGGCATCGGCTTTGGGAGTTGTGAGCATCATGGCCGGATGCTGGATCGCCACCTGGTTTGTGTTTAACGGATCAAAAAAGGCCGGTAACGGCCGACAGGCAGTCGCATAGACTGCAAAATTTATTTATTCGCCGGAGGAGGTACATCATGGCGAAAGTACACACATTACATTTGGGAAATTTCCGGAAAGCCGGAATGATCGCTGCTGCCGCAATATTACTGCTGAGCGCCGTAGCCTGCTCCTCCCCGGGAGCAGAGCGGACGGCCTCGGATGAGATTCTCGTGAGCCCCCAATGGCTTGCAGATTTCAGCGGTGACATCACCATCATCGATGCGGCCCGGAGTCTTGAGGATTATCGGCAAGGACATATTCCCACAGCGGTGCAGGCGGACCGCTCGCTGGTATGGGCGGAAGTTGAAGGCATTCCCGGAATGCTGCCGGATCCGGAGCAGGTCGCCAGGAGTTTCGGCAATATCGGGGTCTCAAACGATACTCCGGTGCTGATTTATGATGCGGGACACGGCCTGTGGGCGTCACGCATCTTCTGGGCCCTGGAATACCTGGGGCACGACAACGTGCACGTGCTGGACGGCGGTCTGGCAGCATGGCAGCAGGCAGGTTTACAGCTATCCACCCAGGCGGTGCTCCCAGAACCTGGCGATTTCATCCCGGACGTACAGCCGGAACTGATTGCAGACCGGGAATATATCAGCAGTAAGCTGAACGATGAAAATGTGGTGGTAATCGATACCCGCAGCGCCGACGAATACAGCGGCGGCGATGTGAGAGCGGAGAAAGGCGGCCATATTCCCGGCTCCGTTCATCTGGAATGGACGGCAAACCAGAGCAGCGAAGGTGGATTTCTGGATTCCCGATCCCTGAAGGATCTGTATGCTTCAGCTCTGAGCAGCGAGGAAGTTGAGGCGGTAACTCTCTGCCAGACCGGCGTACGGGGAGCACACAGCTACCTGGCGCTGAGGGTGGCAGGATATGAGAATGTGAGGCTATATGACGGATCATGGGCGGACTGGGGCAATCATCCAGACACATCAGTGGAGTCATAGACCCGCCTCATAGACTCGTCGCATAGACAGGCCACAGACCCACCGGAGGTCCAAATCCGGACAGCTGGTTTCGGGGCCAACTGACCCTGTCTGGGATTATTTCCGGCCTGGGATGATTCCCATGCCGGGATGATTCCCGACTGGTGAGGATTTCCCCCGGATAGCAGGACACAAGCTAAGGAGAACTGCATGTCAAAGACAGATATTCAAAGCGATAAAACTCTGGAACTTAGAGATGAGGTATGTCCCTTCACCCTGGCAAAATCCCAGCAGGGACTTCAGGAACTGGAAAATGGGCAGGTTCTGGAAGTGCATTTAGGAAACAGCGAATCGGCGGCAAACGTCCCCCGAAGCCTGGATCTTGAAGGTCACAAGGTGCTCAAGGTGGACAAACTCGGCCGGGGGCACTGGAAGGTGCTCATAGAAAAAGCCGGATAGCTGCCGGCACCCCCTATCTACCGGCACCACTAAACTGACGATCCTGCTCAGGGGTCCGCTGCAGATAGGGCGAGGATAGTGTTCAAGGAGAATGTATCAATGGATATCAACAATCTGCTCATAGAACCGGAGAAAGCCCGGCTGGGTATCGGGGAAGGTTCAATTCTCCCGGTTGATTGCCGGGGGAAAGACCAGTATTCCCGGGGTCATATCCCCGGAGCCGCATGCATCAGCGTCGCGGGACTCCAGGATCCAGAATCCCCAACCGGAGATCTGCTTCCCCGGGAAGAACTCGTCCAAATAATCCGGAGGGCAGGTATCGATAATGAGAGTCAGCTGCTGCTCTATGATGAAAGCGGTCTGGTGCCCGCCGCCAAACTGTTCTGGATTCTTGAAAGCCTGGGAAGAGACCGGATCAGCCTGCTCAACGGCGGTTGGCCGGCATGGCAGCAGCAAAACTTTCCCCTAGAAACCGGACTAGAAACTGGACTAAAAACCGGAATTGATACCGGAGGGAACAGAACCGGGGGTTCAGACCCGGAGGCGGAAAACCCCAATCATTCCTTTACCCGGACTTTTACACAGTCCGGCGAGAACATGGCCACCGCCGCAATGGATGATGTATTGAATGTACTGAACCGAGCTGATACCGCCATTGTGGATGCCCGAAGTGCCGGGGAATACAGCGGGGAAACGGTGACCGCTGAGAAGAACGGCCACATTCCCGGTGCGGTTCATATTGAATGGCAGGAGCATCTGGTGGATATTCTCACACCCAGATTCAAGCCCAGAGAGGAGCTGCGAAAGCTCTATGAAACCAGGGGCGTCACCCCGGATCGCAGGGTGATTGTATACTGCAGAAGCGGCACCCGCTCATCCCACAGCTATTTCACCCTCCGCTACCTGGGGTACAGGGAGGTGCGGAATTACGCCGGATCATGGCTGGAATGGGGCAACCATCCGGATACCCCGGTACATTCAGCCATCCGTTCGGTGCCGGATTGATTAAAAACCCGGTAGGTTGGGGAGCCTGGATTCGGCTTCCTCGGCAGCCCGTTCGGCCGCTTCTCTGGCCGCTTCTCTGGCTGCTTCTCTGGCCGCTTCTCTGGCTGCCTCCCTGGCAGCTTCCTCGGCTTCCTCGGCCTGTTGCCGGGCTTGCTCTTCGGCTTCTCTGGCCGCCTGCCGGGCGGCTTCTTCCACCGCCGCAGCCTGCTCGGCGACAATGTTTTTCGCCCTGCTGAGGGCCTGTTCCCGGATACTTTGCAGTTCCGCCCGGGTGTCTTCCAGGTTTCCCACATCCAATTCCGCCTGGCGGATAATATCCGCACCCGGTGCATAGATTGTTTCCAGACGATTGGTCAGTTCATCCCGGTAGGTTTCGATCCGCCGGTTCAGTTCTTCCTGAAGGTTTGCCAGCTGCTGCTCAATTATGGCATCCACGGTATCGGATAGGATGCCGGGAATGTTGCTCTCAATGCTGGAGCGCTGCCATTCACCGCCCTGCTCTCTGCTTCCGCTGAAGGAGATGTTCAGCTCATCGGCGCTTTCCAGGCGTTCTGCAATCTGCAGGGGAAGGGAATTCAGGAGTTCTGCACCGGGAGCGTCATCACTTTCATTTGGGGTAAGCTGGGCGGGGGTTACCTGCATCCGGGAAAAGCGGAAATCCGTATCCAGACTTAGCTGTCCGCCTGAAGTAAGATACATGCTTCCTTCAAAATCTCCCTGTGTCCTGATGTCACTGATGCGGAAGAATCCCGGCAGCTGCTGAACCCGGCCGTCCAATTCCCCCGCCCTCAGCTGAAAGCGAAAGTCCCCGTCTTCCTGGTCCGCGCTGCTGACTTCCAGGTTCAGAGGAACCCCCAGCGTACCCTCATACGCAAGCTGAAATCCGCCGTCCTGGCTTCCCCCGCCTATTTCCGGCTGGCTGCTCAGATTCTGCAGTACCAGCCGCTGGGGGGATCGGTTTTCGCCGGAACTTCCCCCTTCCGCCCGCTTAAGCCAAAACGCCGGATAGCTGCTTTGGGCGAATTGAATATCCACCCCGCCGTCACGGAAGGTGGGACGAACCCTGGTTCCCCCTGCCCCCGGAATTCCGCCGGAATTCTGGCGGGATTTGAAATTTCGGTAAAGTTCCAGTCCCCGGTACACGAGTGCCGTTTTATCTCCAATAAGTTCCTCAAGCCGTGATTGAATAAACCCCCGGATGATCTCGGCCGCCCCGGTATCCTGGACGCCTGAAATATCGTTTTGTACAGATGCAATATCTTCACTGATCTGTTCTCTCAGCTGATCCGCCCTGGTTCGAATGTCGGCATACTCATTCTGCAACTCTCCTAACTGTTCTTCCAGATTGTTCTCAAGTTCTGAGGCCTCCTGAACCGCGTTTTGGACACCATCGGCAAACGAGCGGAGGTTTTCCGGTTCCCGGAGATCCGCGGGACGGGTGTCCAGCAAATCCGAGTACTCCCCGGTGAATGAGCGCACTTCCGCCTCAATCTGATCTGCCCGGCTGCTCCATGCCTCTACACGGTTTTCCACATCCGATGAAAACTCTTCCAGGGCCCCGGGTGCGGTAAACCTGGACTGATATTCCTCAAACGCCCCGGCGGGATCCAGGCTGAGAGCTTGAAGAATAGTGTTGCCCATTTCTTCCATGTGACCCTCGGAGGGACTTGCATCGGAATTCGACCGTTCTTCCTGATCCTCTGCACTTTCGGCCTCAGACCCTCGGGATTCAGCTGATCCTCGTTCCGAAGGGGGAAGCGCTGCAGTTTCACTTCGTTCCCCTCCCCAGCTCAAACCCCTGAACTGGATATTTTCGATCACCACGGAACGGGATAATAGCGCACGGCCATTCAGGGCGATCTCCACATCCCGCAGCTCGAAGAGATTCCGGTAGGGCCGGGATGAGTCTCCCTGGGCCAGGTATTCGATTCGGATTGCCGGCTCAAAGGGGCGAAGCTCCACTCCGGCAATATCAGTTTTTGCGGAGAACACCGCCTGCATTCCGCTCTGAATTCCCCGGGTCACCAAAGGGTTCAGAAATACGGTGAAAAAAACTATCAGTCCGCCCAGAATAATCCCAAGGAGCACCACCCGGGCCAGCCGAACGGTTCCCCGGTTCTTCTTCAGAATGCCCCGGGCCTCCTTAAAGAGCTTCTTTTCTTCCTTTTCCAGATTTTGTCTGAGAACATACCGCTCCTCATCCGCTTCATAAAGTTTTTTTACCGATTCCACGTGACGGGGGCTGTGAAGGTTCCTGAGCATCTTTTTGAATTTTTTGGAAGTGTAGGTCTTTTTTATTACCGCCATACACCCTCCCCGGAACCGAACACAAATTCCAGAGCCCGGTACAGATGCCGAAGTACGGGAACCCGTTTTATCCATGGCAAAAGGCGGGGCCGAATGATGGTATCCCGCACATAGCTCCGGTAGAGCTTAACCACCATACGGAAAACCCCGTAGCTGATTATCCACAAAGGGATGGCGGCCGCCAGACCTCCCATTACCAAGGTATTATTGAAGCGGGTCAGGGGAACCAGAGGCATGGATGCCATTCGGCTGAACAACGGATTCAGACTCTCAAGGGTGAGAATTTCATATCCCAGATTGTGCAGCAGAGGATCCAGACCCGAAGCAAGCCACATACACAGCAGCATCACCAGTATCATGGCTCCCTTATTAATTTTCACCAACGCAAAGAGAATGAAAAGAATCCACCAGCTGGCATTTCCTCCGGGAAGCACTCCCAGAACCACCCCGCACGCGGCCCCGGCGGCAAGTTCCCCGGGACGCTGGTAGCCGTTAATGGCGGCAAAAAACCGCGATATTGATTTCAGCATAGTGTTATCCTGTTTACCCCAAATGCCCGTACAAGATCGGGCCCCGGTCCCGGGGCATTTTGTTGTCCCGTCCTGGTTGGTTATGATACCCCGGGCATGGATGGTAAATTGTGTGATGTTCTCAGATTAGTGGAAACTCTATCAAAAATCCATGCGGAAGCCGCCTCATCTTAACTCGAAGAACCGAAAAAAGCCGCCGGAAGAAGTTCCCCCGACGGCGGTAATTCTTGCTTTTACCTAAAAGGCTGATCGAAAATTGCTAAGCCGAACAATATGCCTCTGCTTTGCCTGCCTTGCTTTAGACCTGCCTTGCCCTGGGGCAGAGGCAAACCCGGTTCGCCCCTGCTCTAGGGCTATTTCTGGTTGCTCAACACCGACTGGGCCGCTGAAAGCCGTGCAACCGGAACCCGAAAGGGTGAACAGCTTACATAGTTCATTCCCGCACGGTAGCAGAAATCAACCGAGCTGGGTTCTCCTCCGTGTTCACCGCAGATGCCGATCTTCAAGTACTTGTTGGTG
Organism: Salinispira sp.; assembly: GCF_059431795.1. NCBI lineage: Bacteria > Pseudomonadati > Spirochaetota > Spirochaetia > Spirochaetales > Spirochaetaceae > Salinispira > Salinispira sp. Next base: position 71,168 of record NZ_JBXWXS010000019.1, on the reverse strand, counting down.
TCCCGGCCTTTGGCGATTCCCAGTTCAATGAGCTGACCGATACCTTCCTGGTCCAGTTTGGCGAAGGGATCATCTTCCAGAATGCCCTCCTGGATGTACTGGGGCACAAAGCTGCCCACGTCATCCCGGCTGAACCCGTAGGTCATCTGGGTCAGGTCGTTGGTACCGAAGCTGAAAAAGTCAGCATGGTGGGCAAGTTCGTCGGCCACCAGTGTGGCCCGGGGCACCTCAATCATGGTGCCGATCTTGTAGTCGATCTTCGCCTTGGTCTCCTTCAGGACCTGCTTCACCACTTCTTCCACATGGCCCCGCATAATTTCCAGTTCGCGGATATGTCCAACCAGGGGGATCATGATTTCGGGATATACCTGTACGCCTTTCAGGGCAACTTCACAGGCTGCGCGCATGATAGCTTCCGCCTGCATGCGGTAAATTTCCGGAAAGGTAATACCCAGGCGCACACCCCGATGTCCCAGCATGGGGTTTTCTTCATGGAGGGAACGGATCTTGTTTTTTAGTGCTTGAGCGGAGATCCCTGCGATCTTCGCAAGCTCCTTAATTTGACCGTCATCCTTGGGAACAAATTCATGAAGGGGGGGATCCAGCAGTCTGATGGTTACCGGAAAACCGTTCATCACTTCAAAAATGCCCACAAAATCTTTCTGCTGCAGGGGCAGCAATTTTTCCAGGGCTTTTTTCCGGGCTTCATCATCTGCGGCAACAATCATTTCCCGGAAGATCCGGATCTTTTCCTCTTCGAAGAACATGTGCTCGGTACGGCAGAGACCGATTCCCTCGGCACCGAAATCCCGGGCCCGCTGGGCGTCGGTGGGAGTATCCGCATTGGTACGTACTCCGAATCCTTTCAACCCCTTGGATGCCCGGTAGCTGTGGATTCGCACTTCATCGGCCCAGCTCAGGAATGTGGTAAGTTCGCCTTTAATTTCCGGCTCTTTTAGCTCCAGTTTGCCTTCGAACACTTCACCGCTGGCGCCGTCAAGGGTGATCCAGTCACCTTCCTTAAACTCCTGGCCTTTTATCACCATTTTTTTGTTCACAATCTGGGCATCCTTACACCCTGCAATACAGGGTTTTCCCATTCCCCGGGCAACCACCGCCGCATGGCTGGTCATTCCGCCGGTTGAGGTGAGAATACCCTCGGCAACGTCCATTCCGCCGATATCTTCGGGGCTGGTTTCCGGACGAACCAGAAGAACCTGTTTGCCTTTCGCATGCCATTCTTCCGCCTCATCGGCACTGAACACGATCTGACCGCTGGCAGCACCGGGGCTGGCGTTCAGGCCCTTGGCGATGGCCTTTACTTTCTTTTTGGTGGCAGGATGAATTGCCGGATGAAACACCTGTTCAAGCTGGAGGGGCGTAACCCGGGTCAGAGCCTCCTGTTTGCTGATCACACCTTCGCTCACCATATCAACGGCCACTTTAATGGCTGCTGCGCCGGTACGTTTGGCGTTCCGGGTCTGGAGAAGATACAGCTTGCCTTCCTGAATGGTGAACTCCATATCCTGCATATCCCGGTAATGCTTTTCCAGCCGGTCTTTTACATCCACCAGAGTCTGGAACAGCTCGGGATCCTGATCCTGCAGCGTGGTTATCCGTTTGGGAGTACGGATCCCCGCAACCACGTCTTCACCTTGGGCGTTCATCAGGTATTCACCGTAGAACATCTTTTCTCCGGTTGAGGGGTCACGGGAAAAGCATACGCCGGTTCCGCTGTCGTCTCCGAAGTTTCCGAACACCATGGCCACAACGCTCACCGCCGTACCCAGCAGGTCTTTAATATCATTAATTTTTCGGTATTTGATTGCTTTGGGATTGTTCCAGGACCCGAATACGGCATTAATTGCCTTCCATAGCTGATCCAGGGGATCCTGGGGAAAGTCTTCATGGGTGTGCTTTTTATAGAGAGCCTTGTACAGCTTCACAAGCTCTTTCAGGTCATTGGCATCAAGGTCGACGTCTTCTTCCACGTTCTTTTTATATTTAACCTTGTCCATTTCCTTTTCGAATTCTTCATGGGGAATGCCCATCACCACATTTCCGAACATGTTTATGAAGCGGCGGTAGCTGTCCCAGGCAAGCCGCTCGTTATTGGTGCTTTTCTTCAGACCCACAACCGCTTCATCATTCAATCCAAGATTGAGAATGGTATCCATCATTCCGGGCATGGATACCGCGGCACCGGAACGCACCGATACCAGCAGAGGAGAATCCTTATCTCCCAGCTTTTTGCCCACCGTGGATTCCAGACGATGCAGATGTTCTTCAACTTCTTCCACAAGATCATCGGAATTCTTCCGGCCATTCTTGTAGTACTGTTCACACATTTTTGCCGTGATGGTGAATCCCGGGGGAACCGGAATTCCCAGACTGGTCATTTCCGCAAGGTTTGCTCCCTTACCGCCGAGGAGATCTTTCATCTTCGCAGATCCCTCAGCCTGCCCTCCACCAAAAAAATACACTCGTTTTTCAGCCATCGTACAATTCCTCCTGAAATGTCGTTACAGAACGCTTCAGGAACCCCGTTTGTACGTATCTCCCGGGAGTGTTTTCGTCGTTTCTTTGGTACCGGATGCGGGAAACGCTATGCCCGTCATTCGATGTCGCGGAAGCGGCGGAAACGTACCGGTGAAACCCAAACGGCGTTTCCTGAGGCGCCCCATTGATGTTGCGTGAGTGGAATGAGATGTGTGACGCATTGGATGTACTACACAGATTTTCATTGCTCTAATAAAAAGACTAACCCCCTTTATGTATGCTGTCAAAAGAAAAGTTCCGGCATTGTGCGTATATACCTGTGTAGAACCTACGCGGAGGATCCGTCCCCTGTAAAGATGCTCCAACATGAGCATATGGATGCTGGAAAATGTATCATTTTTACCCAGTCGCAGGGTGAAACCAAAATTTCTTTGTAGCATTTTTGACCAGCCACAGGCCGGTTTCCTAAGATTTCAGAACGGCAAAGCTCAGCTCCACAACCTGCTTATTCATTGTATTACAATGATTTAGCATAAATCTTTTATTCGAGGTAAAAATTGGCACGTGTTTTGCACAATATAAATTGACCGGTATTTACCGGAAACCATATATGAGGAGGTACATTATGAGCCGTGAACTGAGCCTGTTCAGGGACTTCTGGAACGATGTTCCTTCCATGCTTGACGCAGACTGGAGCAATCTTCCGGGATATCTTTCCAGCGACATCTCAGGGAACATGCGAAAGATGCTCAATGCCAAATGCGATTTCCAGGACCGGGAGGATTCCTACCGGATTGAACTGGAACTTCCGGGGGTGAAGAAGAAAGAGGTCGAAATTGAGCTGAAGAACGATGTTCTTACCATTTCCTGGGAACGGAAACAGGAAAAAAAGAAGGGGCTGGGCAAGAACTCCCGCTTTGAACGGAGTCAGGGAAGTTTCACCCGAAGTTTCACTGTGGGGGGCGCAGACGAATCGAAAATCAGCGCAGAGCTGCGGGACGGAGTGCTGAATATCACCGTGCCGAAGACCGAAGAGGCCCGGCCGCATCGTATCAGCATTTCATAATGAAATTACAAGGAGGAAGCCATGTATCAAAGCGTATTGGATGATCTATTTGAACTGAACCGGGAAATGAACCGGATTTTTAACGGAACCGGGTACCGGGGCTATGGAGCCTGGCCGGAGACCAACATGTATGAAGACACGGAAAGCTATGTGCTTGTCTCCAAGGTTCCCGGCATGTCCCGGGAAGATATTGAAGTGAGCATCCAGGACAACACCCTGAGTATCTCCGGCTCACGGAAGAAGGATCAGCAGGAAAACATGAAAATGCATCTGAATGAACGGTTTCAGGGAGATTTTCAGCGGAATTTTCTGCTGAATGAGCGAATTGATACGGATCGTATCAAAGCGGAAACAGAAAACGGACTGCTCATTATCCGTCTGCCGAAATCACCGGAGTCCAAACCGAAAAAGATCGAAATACAGTAAGGAGGGACGTCATGAATCTTATGAAAAAAGAACAAAAGGACCGGCAGGTTGAAAACACCCGGGGAAACAGTTTCCGGACACCCGCCTGCGATATCCATGAAAACGAAAACAGCTACCTGATGATATTCGATCTGCCGGGGGTGGAAAAGAAGGATGTAAATATCACCGTGGAACAGAATGTACTGAACCTGAGTGCCGAGAGCAGCAAAGCCCCCGGTGAAGGATACGATATGCTCAGGGAAGAAATGCAGTTTTCCGGATACAAACGAAGTTTTGAACTTGGAGAAACGGTGGACAGCGGAAATATCAGCGCCGAATACGATAACGGCAGCCTGACGGTCACCCTGCCCAAGAAGGAAAATCAAAAGACTAAGAAGATTCAGATCGAGCTGAAATAAGTGCAGGCTTGGGAATGTCCTCCCGAAAAAGTATCCCCCTGAAAACATGAAAGTATCACCTGAAAACAAGATGCCCCGGGGCCGGTTGAAATGACCGGCCCCTTTTTTTGCTGCCGGGAAAGGATCATTATTGCTGAAAAAAGCTCACTTCCAGACCTTGCCCTGGTGGTAGAGGTTCTCGGGATGAAATTTCCGGTGAAAGCTTTCGGGAACCAGGAAACGAATTGCTCCGGGCACAATGCCCAAATTGAGGGTATAGCGTCCGTTTTCCTCCCGGCACTCCTCCAGCTCACCGTCAATATGATACAGGAACGGCGTGGTGGAGGAAATGCTCAGCCGTTCAACCTCATACCGCTCAATGAGAGGCCTGCCCTTTTCGGCCTGATTCCGGTTGATTCGGTTGTGCCAGCCGTTCCAGAGGGAAAGAAGATTGAAGAGGATCTGCCGCTTGTTTTCAAACATGAATTGGTACACATCCATTCGCCCGTCATTGCAGACAACATCCGGACAGACTTTAAACATTCGTCCGTAAAACGGACGGGTTCCCGCTTCAATCATCAGCGGGGCCTGCTCGTACTCCAGGCGGGTAAAGCCCAGCTCCGCATTGGCCCGGGTACTGCGCAGGGCGTACTTCCCGTTTTCCATTGTCAGCCGGAAGCTGTTACGCCGGGCAAGAAAATTCTCAAAAAAGAGAGAAAGACCTCCACGGAGATACTGGGATAGCCCGCTGGGTTTTCCGCCCCGGCGGGCAAGGGCATTCTCCCGCCGCCTGAGCAGTTCCGCATCGAAACCCGTACCCACCAGCTGGGCGTAGCGCAGCTGTTCACCGCTTCCCACTGAAAGAAGGTCCACCTCCTGAGTGTAGCCCTGCTGCATGCTTCTGAGATAGGTGGAAATTTGACTGGATAGCATGAAGGGGACTTCGTAGGAATCCTGGATACCGTTACCGCTGCCCCCCCGGAGAAACCCGATGGCTTTTCGCTCCATATGAGGCAGGTGGGAACCGTCGCCCATCCCGTTCCGGACATGGTGCATCCAGCTGTTGATGGCAAGGTGAGCTGTACCGTCGCCCCCCCAGACCAGAAGGTATTTTTCATCACTGTACAGAAATTCTCTAATTCCCCGGGAAAAATCTTCCTTGCTTCCCGCTTCCTGAATCCGGGCACCGGGAACATTCCCCATCTTCCGCTTCAGCCGACGAATATAGTGGGGATAACGGTGGGGGTTAATTAATATCCGGAAATAGGAATTATTCATATCCATCAGCATAGTAAAAATCGAATAGAAAAACAGCCTCCGGAACAGGATACCGGAGGCTGCAACTGATACTAAGGACTCGGATTATGTCAAATCAGGCAACATAGGAGGAGAGATACCGGCTTCGAGTGGGGTGCTGAAGCCGCTTAATAGCCTTCTTCTCAATCTGACGAATCCGTTCTTTGGTGAGGTTATAGCGGTCACCGATTTCTTTTAGACTCATGGGTGCATAGCCGTTCAATCCGAAACGGTACTGGATAATTTCGGCTTCCTTTTCTGTTAATGTGGAGAGGATGTTGTTGATATCGGTTTTCAGCGAATCATGAAGAACCAGGTCTTCAGGAAGGGCATTTACATTGTCCTCAACAAAATCGCTAAGCATGGAACTGTCTTTTTCCTTATATACCGGTGTTTCCAGCGATACATGTTCACGGCTGATGTTCACCAGATCGGTTACATGTTCTTCATCCATATTCAGGGTGCGGGCTATTTCCCGAATTTCTTCGGTCTCCCCCACCTGTCCGGTAATTCCTTTCCGGGCTTTTTCGATCTGCACAAGTTCATTGGCCCTGTTCAGGGGAAGACGAATCATCCGGCTCTTCTCGCAAATAGCCTTGAGAATTGCCTGTCGGATCCACCATACTGCGTAGGAGATGAAATGAAATCCCTTATCCACATCAAAACGTTCGATTGCATTTAATAGGCCGATGTTCCCTTCACTGATTAAATCAGTAAGCGGGAGACCCTGATTTTGATATTTTTTCGCAACATTCACCACAAAACGAAGGTTGGCCTGCACCAGTTTATCTTTTGCGGCCTGCTCGCCGTCCCTGGCCCGAGTGGCAAGATCTACTTCCTCTTCACGGGTAAGAAGGGGAATCTTATTTATTTCTTTCAAATACATTGTGAGAATGTTTTCGTCATTACTTTTGGTATTACCGTTTATACGCTTTTCTGTTGCCTGGCTCATGAAGTCCTCCTGATAATAACACTATATGCAATTGCTGTGCCAAGCATGATTTTTTCAGGAATTTCACATATCTTACGGTTATACAACAACTTACTAACACCACAATACGTGATTTACAAACCAGAATAATATCACAATGCGGAATATTGACACAGCCCGTACATCTCATCAGAGATATGTATCAAAATGACCCAAGTGTTGTTCGAAGCATGAATTTCTGGGTCATTGAGGTGGAAAAAGGCTATACCTCCTCAGGATCCGTGAAGGACCTCAGGATCCGGGAAGGATTTGACGGATTTTTCACAGCAATACACTTTTTCTTGACCAAAAAAGCCATGTTGCGTATATTTCCACCATACAAATAGACAACGTCATGTATACTCAATCAGGAGGACGGGTATGAACGTACAGCCCCTAGGCGACCGGGTACTTCTTAAGACAGAAGCCGGCGAAGAAAAAACTTCCGGAGGTCTGTTTATCCCTCAGACTGCCCAGGAAAAGACACAGACTGCGGTAGTAACTGCAATCGGTGATGACACCGATGTAATCACTGTGAAGGTGGGGGACCGGGTAATGTATGACAAGTATGCAGGAACCCAGGTAAAAATTGACGGTGATGATCATCTCATCGTGAACTTCTCCGACATTATTGCAATCATCAAGTAAAGTCGGGAGGATATTTCAACCATCGTAATAGTTGAAGTATCCGCCCGTATCTGACATGATGCATCATAGAGCTGTCCGGTTCACCGGGCAGCTCTTTTTTTTTAGCCGTATGATGGGGATGGATTTATCAAAGCATTATGGGCGGATGAGCCGGAGGGCCGTTTCCACACTCTTTGGGGCATTATCTAAGACATTGGTTCTACACAGAATTCAGGAATCCGGGTCTTCGTAGAGAACCCGCTCCACTTCCCCGGCGAGACGTTCAGAAGATTCAACAACCAGCCGTGCAGGAGGCAGTGAATCGATGAAATTTCTGCCGTAGCGTTTGGTAATTACCCGGTTATCGGTAATGAGCACCACGCCTCTGTCGCTCTTGCGTCGCATCAGCCTTCCAAAGCCCTGCTTAAGTTTCATTACCGCTTCAGGGAGACTCAATTCGAAAAAGGGATTTCCGCCTCTGCTCTGAATTGCATCGGTTCTGGCAAGGAGCACCGGTTCGGTGGGCACCCGGAACGGCAGGCGGCTGATAATGAGCAGCTTCAGGGCATCGCCCGGGGCATCTATCCCCTCCCAGAAACTATGGGTTGCAAAAAGCACCGAGCTGACCTCTTTCTGAAAACTGCTCATTAACCGGTTACGGTCATCATCCCCCTGTCTGAAACAGGTGATTCCCCGTTGAACCAGCAACGGCTTGCAGTAATCATACACCTCAGTGAGCATCGCATAACTGGTAAAAAGGATCAGGGCATGGCCCTCGGAGATATCCAGCATCCGCATTACAAAACCCTTGAGCCAGGAGGAATACTGCTCCCCAGATGAGGGACTGGGGGCATCATTGGGCACCCCCAACAAGACTCTTCCTCCGTAATCGAACGGACTCTCCATGCTTTTGAACACCAGCCTGTTGTTATTCAACAGCCCCACCCTCCGCTGCCAGTATTGAATTGATTTGTTCACCGATAAGGTTGCGCTTGTGAGCACGATGCTTTCATACTGATCAAACATGGCTTCTTTCAGGAGGGGGCCCACTTCTATGGGAGTTGCGGTGAAGTGGACAAATCTATCTCCCGCGGAACTGCGCCTTCGGTCCAGCCAATACACCAGGTCCGGGCGGGTGGCGTATTCCCTGAAATCGCCGCAGATTTTTGCCACCCCTTCGAGGCGGCGGATCATGATCCGCAATTCGGCGATTCTGGGATCATCGTTATCCGAATCATCCAGATGTTTGAACTCATCGGAGAGCAGCTCCACCGCATCCAGAACAGATTGCTGAAACCTTCCCAGCTGCTCGAAAAGTACCGTCTCCAGTTCGCTGTTCACATGGCTGCCGGGCAGTTCATTGGGATCCGCTGCCAGACGCAGGGAACTCTGCTGATCCAGGAAGGGAAGCAGGGCATCGTCCAGCTCCTGCACTCTGCTTCGCATGGTTTGTATTAAAGCTTCCGCCCCCTGGAAGCTGGAACCTGCGCTTTTGCGCAGGGCGGGGACAATTCCACCCGATCGGCTGCGGCGCTGGCGCAAGAGCATATTGGCATATTTATGAAGGGTGAAGCGATTGAATTCCTCGCTGAAATAGCTGGTGGCCGCCCCCTCCACGTTATGGGCCTCGTCGATAATGAGACGCTGAAAGGCGGGGAGAATTACCGTGGCATCCTGCCCGAACCCCTCCTTCCTGATTGCCAGGTCGGCGAACAACAAATGATGGTTGGTCACCACAATGTGGGCGGAGGCAGCTGCCTTCCGGGCCTTCTGGAGAAAACAGCTTCCCCGGCGGGAACAACGCAGTTCGCTGCAGGCATCGGCGTCGGAGTTCACCCGGGCCCAAAGCGATGGTTCGGGGTTGAACGGCAGATCGCTGCGGTCACCGGTCTCGGTTACCTCGGCCCATCGCCGAATCTCATCCAGCTGCTCTTCACCGAACAGTCCCTCTTCATCAATCAGCTCCTGCAGCCGGCTCTGGCAGAGATACTGGTTACGCCCCTTGGCAAGCACCACCTTGATCTCATCACCCCCGGCATTCTGAAAGAGTCGGCGCACCGTGGGAATATCCTTCTCCAGGATCTGCTGCTGCAGATTGATGGTGGCGGTTGAGACAACCACCCTCTCCCGGTTCTGGAGAACCCAGGCAGCTGCGGGAATGAGATAAGCAAGACTCTTGCCCACTCCGGTGCCGGCTTCGCTTACTACGATCAGATTTTCGTTGAATGCCTTTACTACCTCTTCCAGCATCTCAAGCTGGGGGTCCCGGGGCTCAAAATCGCTTTGGAGCTTTGAAAGTCCGCCGCCGGGCAGCAGCATATCCGCCAGATGCCGGAGATCCAGAGCGCTCTTCTCCTGCTCCTGGTAGGCTTCGGTAATGACGTAGAGCTTTTCTATGCTGCCATCCACAATCCAGCTTCCGATGCCCTGGGCGGCCAAACGGGCGGCCACAGAAACATCCGCATCGCTGGGGTTCAGGGTGCCCGAGGGATGATTGTGAACTATCACCTGTCCTTCGCGCATATGGAGTTCGGGAGCAGGAACCATTCCCTCATTCCCCCGGGCTACGGGCCTGGCACTGGCAAGCATGCCGTCTTCATCCTGGGTGCAGACAAAGAGCACCTCACGTTTGAGTGCCTGGGAGATGGTTTCCCTCATGAGATTTGCAATATGTTCGGGTATGCGTGAGTCGGCGGAAATCATCGTTTTGGCGGAGAGGGGGTGCAGGCCCGGCCTATTCCTTCAGCCACCAATCAACCAGTCCTGCCACCAGCTTTTTCATTCTGTCGGCGGCTTTCCGGCCGATTTCCACAACCTCGGCATGATGCAGCTCCTCATGCCCCAGGCCGGCGGCGAAATTGGTAATCAGGCTCAAACCGCCCACTTCCATGCCCAGATACCTGGCAAAAATAGCTTCAGGAACGGTGGACATCCCCACGGCATCTGCCCCCATGGCAGAGAACGCCCGGATTTCTGCGGGGGTCTCGTAACTTGGACCGGTAACCGCAATATACACGCCCTTTCTCACATCTCCATCCAGCTCCCGGGCCTTGCTGGCAAAATCGGGACTGTAGACCCGGGACATATCCGGAAAGCGGACGCCGAGATCTGTTTGGCCAATCCGGGGATTTGGACCTATGAGGGGGTTGAATCCAAGATTGTTGATATGATCTTCAATGATCATAATATCTCCCGGAGAAAAGTCCGTATTAATTCCACCGGCAGCGTTGGTCACAATGAGACGTTCACAGCCAAGCCCCTTCAGCAGGGCCACGGTGCTCACAACATTGTCCGGACTGTGTCCTTCATAATAGTGAAATCGTCCAGAGCACACGGCAATATCTTCATTAATATAGAGTTCGCCCTTATGACCTTCCACGGTTGGCTTGGGAAGCACCGGAATATCAGCGTAGGGGACCTTGGTGCACTCGTAGCTCTCCGCCAGGCTGGATAACCCCGACCCCAGAATCATTCCAAGCCTGGGTCGGTAGCCGGTGGTTTTACTGATTTCCCCGGCCGCGTTGTATACATCTGCAATAAATTCCGATTTCATGATAGCCTCCAAAGAATGAACTCCGAACCTGCCGGAAAAATGAGCAGGAATCAACGGTTGCCCGGTCATTCCTTCATTCGTTCACGTGTTTGGAGAGTATACTCCCCGTGGGCTACATTGACAATGAGCAATGTTGACGTATAGAGTTAGCATATTTACACATCACAGGTATAAAAAACGGATCTCAACACCATTGGAGGTATAATGAGTAAGATACCCGTTGCCATTCTCGGCGCCACAGGAACTGTGGGCCAAAAGTTTATTGTATTGCTTCAGAACCATCCCCAATTCGAAATCCGCGAATTGGTAGCGTCTCCCCGCTCCGCGGGCAAATCCTATACCGAAGCAGCCAGCTGGAAGCAGGATATACCGGTTCCCGAAGATATTGGCGGAAAAATTGTAAAATCATTGGATGAAACCCTGGAGAGCACCATTCTTTTTTCAGGTCTGGACAGCTCAGTAGCCGGAGAAGCGGAGACACGTTTCGCAGAAGCCGGACATTTCGTCATATCCAATTCCAAAAATCACCGGATGGACAAGGATGTGCCCCTGGTAATTCCGGAGATAAATCCGGATCATTTTGAAATTATCAAGAAGCAGCCGTACAAGGGCGCAATCGTCACCAACTCCAACTGCTCAACCATGTTTATTGCCATGACCCTTGCTCCACTGCACAAGGCCTTCGGCGTTGCAGCCGTGCAGGCCACCACCATGCAGGCCATCAGCGGCGCCGGATATCCCGGTGTTCCCAGCATGGATATTCTGGGAAATGTGGTGCCGTACATCGGCGGTGAGGAAGATAAGGTTGAGACAGAGCCTCAGAAAATTCTGGGTACCATGGCAGGGGACCACATTGATCATGCGGATTTTCCGGTAAGCGCCCAGTGCACCCGTGTTCCGGTCATCGACGGTCACACAGAGACACTCTCCATTAAACTGGGAAAGAAGGCCTCTGTGGATGAAGTAAAGGAAGTGCTGCGGAATTTCCGGGGTATGCCCCAGGAGAAGAATCTGCATTCGGCCCCGGAATTCCCTATACTGGTAACTGAGGAGTCCGACAGGCCCCAGCCCGCCCGGGATATTTGGCTTCAGGGGGGAATGAGCACGGTAATTGGACGGGTCAGAGAGTGTCCGGTTCTGGATATCAAAATGACCATCCTCGGTCACAATACCGTCCGGGGCGCTGCAGGTGCGGCAATCCTCAATGCCGAAGCCATGGTAGCCTTGGGGTATATTTCATAGGATACCCATATTGATTGTACAAAAATTCGGCGGAACCAGTGTGGGTTCCGCCAGGCGGATTAACCAGGTTCTCAGTATTGCTGAGAAAGAACTCTCCCGGGGTGTGGTGCTTGTGGCTTCGGCCATGGGAAAAACTACAGATGCCCTGCTGCGGATGGCCAGTCTGGCTGAACGGGGAGAAACCGAAGCTGCAGGCGCTGAACTGGATAATCTACGGGATATGCATTTCTCGGCACTGGTGGATCTCCTCGAGGTCCCTTTGTACGAGGAAGGCAAGAGCGCCGTGGACAGGCTGTTCAAAGAGCTGGAAAGTCTCATGTACGGTCTGAGCCTCATCCAGGAGGTGAGTCCCAGATCCATGGATACCCTCCTCAGTTTCGGTGAGCGGCTTTCCACCAGCCTCATATATTACCGGGCCTTGCAAAAAGGGCTGAATGTACATTTCATAGACAGCCGACAGATCATTAAAACCGACAGCCATCACGGAAAAGCCGGCGTACTGGAAGAGGAAACCCGTCAGGCCATTACAACCCGGATCCAGACCGGTCCCGGCCTGCTGTTTGTTGCACAGGGCTTTATCGCCTCGGACAGCGAGGGTTCCACTACCACGCTGGGAAGGGGCGGTTCGGATTACAGTGCCACTATTATCGGTGCTGCTTTAGAAGCTGAAGAGGTTCAGATATGGACCGATGTGAACGGTATTATGACGTCAGATCCCCGACTCATCCCCAACGCCCAAACCATCGGCGAACTGAGTTACGATGAAGCTGCAGAGTTAAGCTATTTCGGCGCCAAGGTGATCCACCCATCCACTATTCAGCCTGCGGTTGAAAAACGCATCCCGGTATGGGTGAAAAACACCTCCGATCCCGAAGGCCCTGCAAGCCGGATCCACATTAGCGGCAGCAATACGGGCATCCAGGCGATTGCCGGAAAAAAAGCCGTCACCCTCATAAATGTACGTTCATCCCGGATGCTGAACGCATACGGGTTTCTCAGGCGGATTTTTGAAGTTTTTGAAACCTACCGAGTGCCGGTTGATCTGGTGGCCACTTCCGAAGTCTCCGTCTCCCTTACCATCGATGATGGGGAACGGATAGCGGAGGTCAAAGCCGCTCTGGAAGTATTTTCCACAGTCACCGTTGAGCGGGACAAGGCGATCATATCCCTGGTTGGGCAGGATTTATGGAAACAATCCCGGTTTACAGCCCGGGTTTTTTCCGCGCTGGTGGATATCCCGGTGAGAATGATCAGTCTTGGAAGCTCGGATATCAATCTGAGCCTGGTGATTCCAGAGGATCAGCTGGATAGCGCCATTCAGAGTCTGCATGACGCTCTCTTTGCCGATTAAGTATATTATGGAAAGTAGATAGTAATTTTATTTAGCCGCAACGGATGGCCCTGTTTGAAGGGTGGCCGTTGAGTGCAATGGAGTCCCCAGATGAGTGAAATGTTCAACCGGCTGGGCCGGCTGGCCAGAAGTGTTATCTCCGATTTTACCCGTGAGCCCGATGCGGATTTTCAGGAGGCATGGTCGGAACTTGACGGTTTTCTGGGCACTGAAAATCACAGTTTTCCCGGTGACGGCAGCCAGGGCCGCAGCTCATCCGATTCAGCCGGATGGCAGGAAGATCTGCGCAGAAAACAGGCTGAAGGGCTGGCCAGAGACTATGCGAATCTTGAGCTCAAACCGGGTGCGCCGGTCGACGATGTGCGCAAAAGCTATAAACGGCTTCTAATAAAGTACCATCCGGATAAATTCGCCGACAGCCCGGAGAAACAGGCAATTGCCACCGAAGTGACCACCAAACTGAACGAATCTTATAAGCGAATTGTTGAGATTCTAAAAGGGGAAGAGTAGCTCAAGGCGCGTCTATGCCGTATTCGTTAATTTTTCTGTGAAGCGTCTTCCGGCCTATACCCAGAACTTCGGCGGTTCTGCTCTTATTGCCCCGTTCCGCCAGCAGAGTTTCTTTGATAATCTGTTTTTCCGCCTCCGGAAGGGAAACCCCCATCCGCAGCCTGATGTAATCCTCGTCTCCCGCACCTCCGATATGGGGAGGTAGATCTTCCGGGGTAATAAAATCGCCCCTGCTCATCACCACCGCCGATTCGATGCTGTTGCGCAGTTCCCGCACATTCCCGGGCCATTCGTAGTTATAGAGGGCGGCCTTGGCCTTATTATCCACTCCCATAATGCTCTTTCCGTTCTCCTCACTGAATTCCTTCAGGAAGGCGCTCACAAGAAGGGGAATGTCTTCCTTCCGTTCCCGCAGGGGCGGAACATGGATGTTCACAACATTCAGCCGGTAATAGAGGTCCTCCCGGAACCGCCCCTCTTCTATCTCTGCTTTCAGATCACGGTTGGTGGCTGCAATCAGGCGCACATCCACGTCCACGGTCTGCTCGCCCCCCACCCGTTCAAATTGCCGCTCCTGAAGGACTCGGAGAATTTTAATTTGAACCGTCTGATTAATTTCGCCGATTTCATCCAGAAAAATACTTCCCAGATGGGCAAGCTCGAAACGTCCCCGCTTCCGGTTAAGCGCTCCGGTAAACGCCCCTTTCTCGTGACCGAACAGTTCGCTTTCAAGCAGGGACTCGGAGAGGGCTGCGCAATGGACCTTCACGAATGATTTTTCCCGTCTGTCGCTCATGGCATGGAGGGCATCTGCAACCAGCTCCTTCCCCACCCCGCTTTCACCGGTGATCATTACTGAGGCCCGGGTGGGCGCCACCTGCTGGATCAAATCCAGAATTTTCCGCATCTGGGGGCTTTTTCCAAGGATCTTTGAGCTCTGCCTTCGCTGGTTCAGCTCCTCTTGCAGGGCCCGGTGCTGAAGAACCAGTTCACGGGAAGAAAGCGCCCGCTTCACCAGCATGGAAAGGCGCTCCAGGTTAACCGGTTTGGTAAGAAAATCGAAGGCTCCGTTGCGCATGGACTGAACGGCGGTTTCTATGGTTCCGTGTCCGGTAAGAATAATCACCGACACACTGGGCCAGTCGGAAACAACCCGTCTGAGCAATTCATCCCCTGACATCCCGGGCATCTTCAGGTCGGTGATTACCAGGTCAATTTCATCCTCTTCCATAATGTTCAGGGCTGCGCTTCCATCTTCCGCCAGGACGGTTTCATAGCCGTCAAGCTCCAGACTCTTTCCCAGCCCTTCACGGATGTTCTTTTCATCATCCACCACAAGAATTCTGAATTTCATTGGTCCTCCCCGGCATCATCAGAGGCCGCGGCTTCACCCGGGCTCCCTCCGATGAGATTCTGCTGACCCGGAGGAATGGGAAAACTGAGGGTGAATGTGGTTCCCCGGCCCTCCTGGCTGATCACAGAAATATCTCCCCGGTGTTCCTTCATAATTTTATATACGATGGTAAGCCCTATGCCGCTGCCGAAATCCTTGGTGGTGAAGTAGGGCTCGAAAATCTTTTCCATCACCTCCTCACTCATTCCCACACCGGTATCGATAATGCGCAGGATCACCTCATCCCCACGGCAGCGTGTGGAGATGGTCAAATTACCGCCGTCGCTCATGGCATTAATGGCATTTTTTACGATATTCAGGATGGCCTGTTTTATAAACTTCTCGTCCAGCAGGATATGGGGGATATCAACCTGATAATCCTCTTTCAGTTGAATACCGCTTTCTTCCACCTCGTATTTCATAAAATCCATGATCTCATGGAGAAGGGCGTTCAGATCATGATCTTCCAGATGGATGTCCATGGGGCGCACGGCAAAGAGAAAATCCATGACAATCCGGTTCAGCCGTTCCACTTCCTCGTTCACAATGTCCAGATAAGAACGTACATCCTCGGACTTCACCGAATTTTGGGCGTCCAGGGTTCGCTGCATCAGCTGAATATGAATGCCGATGCTTCCCAATGGATTTTTTATTTCGTGGGCTACGCCTGCTGCAAGGGTGGTGAGACTGGCCAGACTTTCCGCCCGTCGGAGTCTGGCTTCGCTCCAGCGCTTTTCGGAAATGTCTTCTATATGCACCACATTTCCCCGGACCCGGCCTCTGCGTACCAGGGGCATAATGCTCAAGGCAAGAATTCTGGTGTTCCCCAGATTGTCCAGGGTAAACTCCCTGTCCCGGATGCTTTCTTCACGCTCTATGGTGCTTTGGATAAAATCCGCAATATCCTGGTCTGCGACCACATCCCAGATAATCTTCTCATACATGTCATATTCACGGAAAGGAATCATCCGTTCCGCAGCCTTATTGCTGAGTATGAGGCGATTATCCTTATCGGAAACCAGAACACCGTCGGTGAGCGAATCCAGAACCACCTCCATATGCTCGTTCTCCCTGGCCAAATCGTAGATCAGAGCATGAATTTGCTGCTTGTCGAGTTTGGAAAGCTTGTTCAGGGCTCGTTGTATAAATTTTCGCATAATCTGTGTCAAATATACCCATGTTCCAGGGCTGAGGCTACCGGGATATTATAGATTTCACTGGAGAAGTGAATCTCTTCCAATTTTCGTTGAAGGGCATGGACCCTGGATGTATGCACTCCGGCCTCTTTCAATTCATCCAAACAGAGGATAACCAATCGGCGAAGCTCTCCCCGATCGGATCCAAGACTTTCCGCCAATTCGTCTCTGGCTCTGATTGCTGCGGCGGGGTCGGCATCCAGAATGGTGTACATCAGTTGCACCTGATGCTTCCGGGCCTCTAACCCTCCCTTTCCGCAGTCAATGAAAAAGGACTGGAGGCTGCTGTAATCCTCCGGATGCCCGGCCCGGTATATGCGGGAAATAATATCCCGGTATTCGTTTTTTCCCCGGGGAGCCAGGGAATACTGTCTAAGCCTGCTGCGAATGGTTGGAATGAGGGCGCCCGGACGGTCGCTGAGAAGAATGAAAAAAACCGATGAAGGGGGTTCCTCCAGGGTCTTTAGAAAGGCGTTCCGGGCTGCATCATTCATCTCGTGGGCGTTTTCAATAATCACCGCTTTGATTCTGCTTGTATCGGCGGTATGAGCCCAGTAGGTTGCCCGGCGGATCATATCAACATTTACCCCGTCGGCAGGAAGAATCTTTCCAATTTCCTCCACCAGGGAATCCAGAGTATCGGGATCGGGAATCTCAGCCCTGCCCTCGGGACCGCCGCTTTCCGGATGCACCGGAGCCGCGAGATCTTCCAGCTTCTCTATGAGTTTTTCCGCCTTGTTTAATCTGGAGGCATCGTCCTGCCAAAGCACCGGATCAAATCGGCGGATCAGTTTCTTCACATTCCGGTAAAACAAAAAGCGGAGCGGAAGGGTATCCTGGTTCCTGAGCATGTGGGCGCCTGCACGGATTTCATCTGCAAAATACCTGCTTCCGGTGAGCAGGAGGTAGGGGCTGTCTAAAAGGCGATGCTGTCTGCAGGAAGAACAGCTGCAACTCCAGGGTGCGGAAGCCTGGCTGCAGCTCAGGCTGCGCACAAGCTCCAAGGCGGTGGTCAGCTTTCCGCTGTGGATGCCGCCGGTAATCAGAATAGAATTTGGAAGGGTACCGGACTGAATATCATGCTTGAGAACATCCACTGTCCGTTTCTGATGAAGAATATTCTCAAACATCAGGAACGGCCTCCGGTAATGATATCTGCAGCATAGGGGAAAAAGGGCGAGAGCACTCTGCCGAACCAGCTTTCCATTATAAGGGCATCCACCTCAAAAAACGGTTGAATGTAGAGAAGGAACACCAGAATGAAAACCACCAGCACAGCTTCAACCAACCCCAGAAAGAACCCCAAAGCCTTGTCCAGATTCTCCAGCTCTGCCCGCTCTATGAGATTCCGAAGTCCCGCTTCAAACAGCTTCACCAAAAGATAGGTAATGAGAAACAGCCCCAGGAAGGCCACCACCTGATTCCAGACGCTCTGCCCCATAATCCCTTCCAGGAGGGGGGCAACCAGACCGCTAAACAGGAAGGCCGCAAGAACACCAAGAAAAAAAGCGGCGACCGATCCGAACTCTTCCACAAACCCGCGGATCATGGCCCGAATTACTATCACGGCAAGGACCAGTAAAAACGTTATATCCAGTGGACTCATATTCATACATCCTCCTCGGGGAGAAACTCACGTACCAACGCGGCAATATTGCTGCCGCCCCGGGAGTGGACCACCCCATCCCAGGGCCGGGACATCTCCGTCCGCAGATCGGGATCTTCGGCGGCTTGGATCAGGGCGGTTCCCAGTTCATCCAGTGGGATGCAGTTCGGATCGCTGTGGTGAAATACACGAGCCACCCCACGCTCTTCTGCATATTTGGCATTTCGCATTTGATCTCCCCGTGCACCTTCGGTGAGGGGAATAAAAAACGCCGGCTTGGCGGTAATTCCTAATTCCCAGAGAGAACCGGCTCCGGATCGGGAAAGCACCATATCAGCGGCAGCAAGCATGTGGGGATACTCCCGGGAAAAAAAGGGGCGGGGAAAATATCCCGGTAAGTCCTCCGGTGAAGCAGGCCCTTCCGAATCCTTTTCTCCAGTCTGGTGAATAATATCCATATGAGCAAGGAGGCTGACCAAATGTTCCCGGATGAAGCTGTTAATCTGCCGTGCGCCTAGGCTGCCCCCCTGCACCAGAAGAACCGGGCGATCGCCGCTGAAGCCGGCGGTTTTCAGCCCCAGGGACCTATCTCCCCGGAGAATATCCTTCCTCACGGGATTACCGCTTACCTCGACCCGAAGGGACGACGGGTAAAACCGGGCAGATTCGGGAAAGGGAATGCACTGAATACTGGTGAAGCGCCGGTTAATACGGGTTGCCAACCCCGGATCCACATCGGATTCATGGGAAATTACCGGTATGCCCAGAATCCCGGCGGCGACAACCGGAGCAACCGACACGAACCCGCCCTTGGAAAATAGCAGGACGGGTCGGTTTTTTACAAAGTAGAGAAATGCCAAAACAATGCCGAATAGAAATTTCAGGGCATCATACAAATTCCTCAGGGAAAAATAGCGGCGGAGTTTCCCCGCAGGCAAGCCCTTGAAATCGATACCCCGCTCGGTAACAATACGCTCCTCAATTCCCCCGGAGGAACCCAGCCATATGAGGCGGTATTTTTCCATAAAATCCGACCCCAGTTCATCCAAAACCCCAAGAGCGGGAAACACATGTCCTCCGGATCCTCCGCCGGTAATGGCAAGCAATGGGCGGGATCCGGCCTGTGGTGCGCCCCTCCCTTTCTGCCCGCCGCTTGGTTGTTGCGGGCCGTTGGGTTGCAGTGCGCCGTTCGATTGTTGTGCGCCGTTCGATTGTTGTGCGCCGTTCGATTCTGTAGTCTTCATCCGATGCGTTTGTCCGTTTTACGTTTTTCTGCTGACCGATTCAGGTGATTTTTTTCGTATTCATGCGTTATAGTTCCCAAAGTATTGAAGAATAGTAGCATTGAAGCGGCAAACACTCAATAATTGCGCATTGAGAATCGGAGAAGCTGAAGTTTCCCCCGTGCCGAATCTATTTCAGCAATACGTGAGTGGATGCCGTCCTATTGCCACCAGCTACATATCAATGTGCAGGAAAACCGAAAAGGAGCAGATGTGAATTTGTTTTCATTACCCAGAGACAAGCAGTCAAGGATGTACCGGTGGGGTAACCAGGGGCTGAAAGCTCTTGCCGTCATGTTATTTGTATTGCCGGTGAACGGCACCGCCCAGCAACCCCTTTCCGAAGATGCAATCCGGCTGGAAGCGGAAAGTATTCCCCGGGGAGATTTTCAGGTAAATGCCCGGCTCCCCCTTGAAGGGGATATTCTGGATGCTTTACCCGAACTCAGCCGTGAAGAACGGAACAGTTTCCTCCAAACCGGAGAATTGATTTATCGTCACGGAAAGGAGTTTATTCCCAGAGTTTTGCCGGATAGAGATGGAGCTTCACAAATCCGGGAGCAGCATGAACGGGAAAACAATAACTTTGCCATCGAGATCCTTATGGCATTGAAACTTCCCGGAGATATGGAGGAACTCTCTCCCGAAGAACTTGATTTGCATATCTTCAATCTTCTGCACCGGATTTCAACTCTTACGGGATTAGATTACTTCTCGGCAAGCAGGGGAAGAATGCGGGAGTTTTATCTCAGTTCAACCATCGTGAGAGGGGAAGATGATTTAACCCCTGTGCCGGATCCGGTTTTCAACTCAATTCAGGAGGAGAGCCGCTTTATGATGCGCCAGGTGGATGCCAGCTTCGGAGACAATCTGTATTCGGTTGAAATAACTCCGGGGGTGATATCTATCCGGAACATTAATCCCATGACCTATAATTTCATCCGAATTGCCGGGCCGGGAGCCCTTGAGCTTCAGCTGCGCATTATTCCCAGGGGTGAACACCTGCTTTTTTACGGGTTTTCCAGTCTTCGGGCGCCGAAAATATTCGGAATTCAGAATAAACTGAGCAATAGTTTTTACAACCGGATGACTGCACTGTATACTTGGTTTTCAAAGCAGTTATATCTAACAGAATTCTAACATATTCCTAACAATTGTCCTAACACGGGTATTGTTATATGTGAGCTGCTTCTGAGGAGAGGGTATGGATTATCGTTTAAAACTGAATGAAGAGTTAAGTTCGGTATATCAGCAGGTGTTGAAAATGGGAACCTTTGTGGAAGAATCCCTTCAGAAAGCAATTAATGCACTCATACATCGTGATGCGGAACTTGCGGAACAGGTAATCGTGAATGATTTTCAGATTGATACGTATCAGAGCACTATCGAAGACCATTGTACCAAGATTATTGCAACCGAACAGCCGGTTGCCAGCGATCTTCGAAACCTTGTTACCGTAATAAAAATCGTATCCGATTTGGAACGGATTGGAGATCATGCCCGGCACCTGGCCAGGAGTCTGGAGAGCATTGATCAGGCGACCTTGGACAGCCTGCTGCCGGATATCGAGAAGATGACCAAAAAGGGAATCGAAATGGTGCATCAGAGCCTTACCGCCTTCTCCCGTTTCGATTCCAGGCTCGCCCGGGAAACTGCCGAGATGGATGACGAGCTGGATGAACAGCATAAGCTTCTGTACAACAAAATTATCAGCATGATGAAAAAGGACCCTGACAAGGTGGAGGCGGGAGGAACCCTACTGTTCTTAAACCGCTTTCTTGAGCGGCTGGGTGACCATGTTACCAACATTTGCGAGTGGATTGTGTACGCAAGCAGTGGAAATCATTCGGAGCTCAACTGATCCAGTTTCAATTGTCGATTGATACTGCCTCAGCGAAGCGGCAATAACCGCTTCATTCAAAAAGCACCGCATAACAGATAAGGAATACCTGGAGGAGAGGACGTGGCCAAGGAGAGCATATTGTGCGTGGAGGATGAGCCGGATATTCTTGAGCTCATCCGCTACAATCTGGAACGGGAAGGCTATACGGTACTGACTGCGGAAAGTGGAGAAAAGGGTCTTGCCATGGCATCATCACATCATCCCGCCCTGATCCTTCTGGATCTTATGCTTCCCGGTCTGGACGGCCTTGAGGTTTGCCGGCGTCTGAAAAAAGATCAGCTGATCTCTCATATCCCGGTATTTATGCTTACGGCAAAAACCGAAGATTCGGATGTCATTACCGGACTTGAAGTGGGAGCCGACGACTATCTGAGCAAACCGTTTTCTCCCAAGGTCCTTATCGCCAGGATCAGATCTGTCCTCCGAAGAATCAGCGGAGAGGTTGAATCCCTCAGTCAGGAAGACCGGGTTAAAATACATGATATACTCATAGATGTAAGCCGCCACGAGGTCTTCATGGGTTCCCAGGCAATAGATCTTTCGGCCACAGAATTTGCGATTCTTGAATTTCTCGCCCGTAGCCCGGGGTGGGTGTTCTCCCGGAACAAAATCATTGATGCGGTGAAGGGGA
Organism: Salinispira sp.; assembly: GCF_059431795.1. Taxonomy (NCBI): domain Bacteria; kingdom Pseudomonadati; phylum Spirochaetota; class Spirochaetia; order Spirochaetales; family Spirochaetaceae; genus Salinispira; species Salinispira sp. Next base: position 49,239 of record NZ_JBXWXS010000019.1, on the reverse strand, counting down.
AGGATTATCCGGTGACCGAACGCTCGGTGGATGTTCAGATTCTGGGGTTACGCAAAAAGCTGGGAACCCACGGAGACTACATCGAAACGGTTCGGGGAGTGGGCTACCGAATGAAGCCCCAAGAAGACTGAGGTATATTCCAACCGAACCCCCGGTAATAGAAATCATGTTTATGGATAAGACATTAAAAAAACGTTTCCTCCCTCTGCTGTTCGTGGTGCATCTTCTTGCAGCCTTTATTCTTATCAGCAGTATATCCGTTCAGATCCAGGTAAAGATTCGTCAGGAAATCGAGGAAGTGCTCCACCATCATATTTCAGTAAGCGGTCGACTCTTCTCCTTGCTGGGTTCCATGGAAATGGAACAGCTGCGTTCCAATCCGGACAATGTGAGCAACAGCCTTGCCCCGGCAATACAGCCGGTTGATATCCGGGAAGGCAGCGGTCACAGTTCAATTCTGACAAGATTCTATTTTCTGGATGAACTCCTTGCCACCGACAACTATCTGCGAAATCTGGAAGAAATCAGAGAGGCGGTGGAAGGTGAAGCGGGCTTCTCTTCCCGGGACAGCGAAGATCCCCGCTTTCATGTGTATGGTGCGGCACGAATCATTGCAAGCGGCAAGGGGGATATTCTGGCCCACAGCGTGGTGAGTCAGAACTATATTTCTCAACTCAGGGCATATGCTGCGGTAATTATCAGCTTCACCCTGCTTTTTCAGTTGGCCGCCATTGCCGTGTTTTCCACACGAGTACTGAACACGGTGAACCGGCCATTGACAACGATTCAGGACGCTGTAGAGGATTTCGCAGCCGGACGCCTGGACAGGGAACTTCGTATCCCTTCGGACAGCGGCTTTGGAAATCTGGGAGAAGCACTGAACCGTATGGCGGGCAGCCTTCACAAACGAATATCAGTACTGAAAAACCAACGGGAAGAGCTGGAAAGTATTCTCTCGAATATGCAGGAAGGCGTACTGGTAATCCATCGCAGCGAACGAATTCTCATGATGAATCAGACGTTTCTTGACATGTTCAGAATCCGAAGAACGGCCAAAAGCTGTGAGGGTTACCGCATCACCGATATTTTCCGAAGCTCGGATCTAAATTCCGCAGTTGAAAGCCTGGAACACAACCGTCAAAACCTGACCCGGAAAATTCGTGCATATCACCCTGACGGTTCCGGGTTCCGTACCCTGGATATGAACGGCGTATATGTGGATCCTCCCGAAACCCCCGATGCACGAATCCTCATTGTTCTCCACGACATCAGCGAAATCACCAGACTGGAAACAATCCGAAGGGATTTTGTATCCAATGTATCCCATGAGCTGAAGACCCCCATTACCAGCATTCAGGGATTCAGCGAAACCCTGCTTTCAGGAGTGGGGGACCCGGAAGAAATCCAGCGCTTTATTTCCATTATTCTCCGTCAATCCCGGCGGATGGAGCACATCGTCACCGATCTTCTGACCCTTTCCAAAATTGAACAGCAGCAGACGGCGGTGCAAACTCAAAGCTGCAACATCGCCGGTCTCATGAAGGAATGTCTGGAACTTGTGGAGGACGAAGCCCGAAACCGTGGGGTCCACCTCCATCTGGAAATGCCTCAGCTTCCGCCTTTGAGACTCAACCCCTTTCTGGTTGAACAGGCAGTGGTGAATCTTCTGGAAAATGCTGTAAAATACAACAACCCGGAAGGCGAGGTGATTCTCCAGGTACAGACTCACGAGACTGAGATGAGCGAACAAAGGGAAGATGTTTCGGCGGATACTCTGAGCATCTCTGTAAAGGATAGCGGGCCGGGAATACCCAAACGGGATCTTCCTCGCCTGTTTGAGCGCTTTTACCGGGTCGATAAAGCCCGAAGCCGTTCACTGGGGGGGACCGGTCTCGGTCTTGCCATTGTGAAACATATTGCCCAGGTTCACGAAGGCAGCGTATCTGTTGAAAGCCAGGTGGGTAAAGGCAGCAAGTTTACCATCACCCTCCCCCTTATTCCGGGAGAGACAGAATCCGGGGAAGCGGAAGGCACCTGATTGGTGCGGTTCCTTCGTTGGACATCCTTCGTTGGATATCCTTCCTTCACCGAAGATCCTTTCCATGGAGATTTACCGCTGTCAAATCCCAGCGATTCTCAACACCACCTGCAGACCGCCGATAAGCGCGCCCAGAAATGCACCGAAGATGTTAATATATTTCAGATGCCGAGCGATAATGCCCAAAAGCAGCATCTCAACTTCTTCTATATCGAGACCGTTAATCCTGTCTACAACCATGCGGTAAATATCAAACCTTTCCACCAGAATTGGGACCGCTCCTTCCAGAACCCCTGTCAGGGCGGAGGCGGCAGCTGAAGGAAGCCCGGTATCATCCCGGGTCCCTCCCATAGCCGCTGCCTGGGGCGGGCTATCCTGCTGGGCCTCCTGCTTAGGATCCTGCTGAGCCTCCTGCCGGGCTTCGCGGATAATCCCCTGGAGGAGCCCACGAATCTCTTCCCTGCGCTTGGGTGAATCCAGTACTTCATAGAGGCCGTCATAAAGTTTGGTCAGAAGCTGCTGGAGATTCATGGAGGATAGGCGGAGGAGAATACTGTTAAGATCGCCGCTGTGCTCCACTCCCCTGCTTACCAGGGATGCCAGACGGCCGGGGGCATCTCCCTGCAGCAGAATCGTCCGAAAGCGTCTCAGCATCCGGTAGAGGTTTCTGCTGAGAACAACTCCATATTTGGACTCCACGTCTTTCAAGCCCTGCTCCTGAATTTCCGCAATAAACTGATGCAGGGCCATTTGGATTTTTTCCCGGTTATCCCGGGACCGGAGAGTGTCTTCCAGGGTCCGTAACAGATCTCGCACAATATCCGGCATATTTTCTTCCAGCGTCCGGTCATACTGGCCGGCACTGAGCATCATTCTCTGCATGGGCCGCAGCCTGAGCAAAATATCTGACAGAATCCGCTTGCCCCGGCGTACCAGTTCCTTTCGAATATTCGGCCGTCTGAGAAACGCCATGAGCCCGTTCACCCCGGGGGTATAGAACCTGTCGATAACATGCATGGTCCTGGAAAGCTGAACCCTGGTAAAAAACTCCCTGATACGGGTGTTCTCGGTCTCATGCCTTCTAAGCCAAAGCACCAGCGCCCAACTGAGCTTGCGATATGCGCTGCCCTCAATAAGATTCCTGAACAGGGACTCCAGGGAATCGCTCTCATAGAGGCGTACAGGAAGAATTCTGTCCAGGCTTCTGCTTCCCAGCCCCGTTGAGAGCCGTGAAATAAGCACCTTCAGAAGCCTCCGGGTAACATCCGAACTGAGCAATGGAACCAGCAACTGTTCAAAGCTCACGATCCGGGACTCCAGATCGTGAACATCTGCATTCTCTGTATCCCCGGATTCCTCATCAATGGCCGACTCCTGCCGTTGGGTCACCCGGGACGGGGTGAATATGCGCCGAATCTGGAGCACCAGCCCTTTCTGGAAGGCTTCCCCCCGAATATGCGAAAGAATAACTTCAGTGTTAAACAGGCTTCGGCTCACCATGCGGGCGATACTATGGGCCAGCTGCTCCCGTTGTCTGGGGATTATTCCAGGAGTAAGGGGTAACGGGATTCCCAGCACATATTTTCGGGTCAGGGGGCGAAACAGCATTCGAATGGCAAGGGCATTGGTCACATAGCCGATTATCGCCCCAATAAGCGGCGGAAGAATATAAATCAACAGCTCACGGACAGCCATGTATTTAAAACCCCTCGGTATCCGCCATCCGGCCGGCGGCATTCAGCGCTTCATCTCTGCTTGAATAAAATTCCATGCCCGCTGCGAACGCCCAGGCAGCCGCGTGCTCTCCGTGTTCGTCGGGTAATGCTATTTTGTACCAGTAATCCTGACGGGAATACAGGAGCTCTGTTTCAAGACTCTGTTCAAGCAATTCATACACATCTCCCTGCCGGGCCAGGCCTGCAACTTCGGATTCTATAGATGCCCGTGTATACAGGGGAAGATAACTGAACCGGATAACCGCCCAATCCTGCCGGAGAGAAAGTACCGGCGTCTCGGGAAGGGTTAATTCAGGAATCTTCTCTTCTGAACAAGATCCGAGAATCAGCAAAAACAGAAGGGAAAGAGTTACGCTGAACATGGTTTTTAGCTGCGGCACCCTGAATCCTCCAGATCATTTTCCAATATACGATGAAATCCGCTTCAGTATAGGATAAAATGAGAATTACATGAAGCCTATAATGTTTACCCATAGAATCCTCAAAGCTGCGGCAATTCTGGTATTGCTGTTGGGTGTATCCCCGCTTTCCGCACAAGCCCATGAAGATACCGAACCCCGGTTGGGACTGTACGGTGAAATCGGACAGGCCGCCAGATTGAGCCTGTTCAAGCAGATCCCTCTCCAGGCGCTTCAGTACAACCTATTGTTTCGCACCGGGGTATTCATCAATCAGGCCCGGGGGAGATTTTTTGTGCTCCCCTCGATTGCTTTCCATTTCACTGCTCCTCCCCGGGCCGTCGAAGGCTCCGTTATTTCTGTTCGAGGTGATACAATAATAGATGCAGGCCTGGGAATCCACTTCAGGCTGGGCGGGGAAACCCGCCCAACAAATACCCCAATGTGGCTCGGTTTTTCGTTCCATGGGAGTTTCGGGAGTTATCTCAACAGCAGGGTTCTCTTTTTCTCCCCGGGAACACAGCTGCGCTTCACTGCAGCACCGTTTCCCGGAAAGGGTGAATCGGCGAATTTGGCCGGCAAGCTGCGCACCGGGTTCTTTGGCCGCTGGGATCTCCGCCGGGACGAAACCATAATTATCACAGGAGGCGCATTTGCTGGATTTTCCTGGTAAGCAGAAGTTACATATTCAAGGGAACGCCACAAAGCAGCGAAACCGGAATGGCTTGCAGCAGTTTATGGCAAGCATCTTCCGGGAATTCTTCCGAAGATTCTTCCGGGGAACTTCCGGTCTGCTGCTATTGTCCTTACCGGCCGCCTTGCTGCTATTGTTTCTCGCCGGCTGCAGTTTCGCCGGAGAGCTCAACGGGAAACGCTACGCCCTGGTATACGGTGTGGGCAGCTATTCCAATATCAATGATCTGCCCTTTGCAGCCCAGGACGGTGTGGATATCAGATCCGCCTTGGAGGCCCAGGGCTACATTATTCTCTCCGCCAACAGCGGTCCCGTTGTCAATAAATCTGAGGTGATTCAGGATATCCAAATGGCGGCGAAGCGTATTGGTCCTTCGGATACTCTCTTTTTCTATTATGCGGGGCACGGAAGTCAGACACTATCGATTGACGGGGACGGGGATTATGACCGCCGGGAGTATCTTGTTTTTTCCGGCTACGGCAGCGGGTCGAATGAAGAGCTTCTGGCCACCGATGAATTTTACCGGGAACTGGATGCCATTCCCGCCCTTCACGTAACGATTGTAATGGACGCCTGCAACTCAGGAGGATTCCTTCCTCCGGAAAGTTACGGGGTGGATGCCCTTCCCGCGGATTACCGGCATCCGGTGGCAGCGGAACAGGGGGGCAGCGGCTACATGGATGCCTTCCGGGATTTCTTTTCCAACGACGGGTTCAGGAACATCAGCATGGTATCTGCGGCGGGGGCGGATGAGTTCAGCTATGAGTGGACCGAGTATTTTGCGACTGAACTGAACATCGGCGAAGAATACAGCGACAATGGAATATTCACCGGCTTTTTCCTGGAGGCCATGGAAACTGATGCACATGGAAGAATGAACGGCGACGCCAACTCCGACGGAGCTCTCACCCTTTCAGAAGCCTACGATTACAGCTTCACCCGCCTCGATGAGACCTGGAATGCTTTCTGGCGGAGTCCGGCCAACATGTTTCAATTGGTCGATGGATTGGATGACCCCGTCTATTATCCCCATATCAGCGGAGGAAGCGCTGATCCGGTACTTTTGCGCAGCGCATGGAGAGAATAGGAGAATATTGAGCACAGGAGGTAATGCGTGTTTCCCTACATCTCTTTCAGCTGTTCAATTTCATCCCGGATTACCGCCGCCTGTTCAAACTCAAGATTTTTCGCATGCTCTAGCATTTCCGCTTCAAGAACCTTTATCAGCTTCTTCCGCTGGGCGGGAACCATAATGTTGAATTCAGCTTTAATAATTTCGATATTTCGCTGTTCATCTTCCCGCTTCTCTTCCTTTTCCCTCTGGAGAATATCGTGAATCGCCTTGCGGATGGTGGTGGGGGTAATTCCATGTGCTTCATTATAATCCTTCTGAATACTCCGTCTGCGGTTGGTCTCTGAAATAGCTTTCTTCATGGCGTCGGATTCCCGGTCGGCATACATGATTACCTGCCCGTTTTCATTTCTGGCAGCCCGGCCGATGGTCTGAATGAGACTGGTTGATGAGCGGAGAAATCCGATCTTATCCGCATCCAGAATCGCCACCAGGGAAACCTCAGGAAGATCGAGTCCCTCCCTGAGCAGATTGATTCCAACCAGTACATCAAATTTTCCCTGCCGCAGTTCGGTAAGAATCTCAACCCGTTCAATGGTCTCAATCTCCGAATGAAGATAGCGCACCTTCAGGCCCATATTATTCAGATAATCGGTAAGGTCTTCCGCCATTTTCTTGGTCAGGGTGGTTACAAGGACCCGATGTGAGACTGCGACCCGCTTTTTGATCTCTTCATACAGATCTTCAATCTGACCCGTGGTGGGCCGCACATCAATCTCCGGATCCAAAAGCCCTGTGGGACGGATAATCTGTTCCACCACCCCACCGGATTTTTCCACTTCCAGGTTACCGGGAGTTGCACTTACATAGAGAGTATCACTGCAAAGGTTTTCAAATTCGGCATAAAATAGGGGACGGTTGTCCAAAGCGGATGGCAGCCGGAATCCGAAGTCAACAAGATTCTGTTTCCGGGAGCGGTCCCCTGCGAACATCCCGCCGATCTGTGGAACGGTAACATGGCTCTCATCAATAATCGTAAGAAAATCATTGGGGAAGTAATCCAGAAGCACCGCAGGCCGCTCACCTTCGGTTCTGCCGGTAAGATGGCGGCTGTAGTTTTCTATACCCGAGCAATACCCCATCTCCTCCATCATTTCCAAATCATATTCGGTCCGGCTCTTTATGCGCTGAGCCTCAACCAATTTATTTTGGGCAAGAAGAGATTCATGCCACTCATCCAACTCCCCCCGGATTACTTCGAGACTCTGCTTCATCAGTTCTTCGGGCATTACAAAGTGTTTTGCAGGATACACCATCAGAGTTTCTAATTCTTCAAGCACATCGAAACTCACTGGATGAATTTTCGTGATACGGGTTATCTCCTCCCATTCCAGCTCGATACGAAACCCGTCCTCCGAGTAGGCAGGAAATATCTCAATTACATCACCACGGATGCGAAACACACCCCGATGGGGAACCGAATCGTTTCGTTCATATTGCATGGAAACCAGTTCTCGCCGGAATTCCTGGAGGTTCAGCCGGGTTCCAGTATCCAGCCGCACGCGCATATCCCGGTAGTCCCTTGGGCTTCCGAGACCGTAGATGCAGGAAACGGTGGACACAACGATCACATCCCGCCGCTCCAGCAGGCTGGTGGTGGCGGCCAGCCGGAGTTTCTCGATCTCATCGTTGATGGATGCGTCTTTTTCAATATACAGATCTTTGCTGGCCACATAGGCTTCCGGCTGATAGTAATCGTAATATGACACGAAATACTCCACCGCGTTGTGGGGGAAGTATTCCTTGAATTCACGGTACAATTGGGCGGCAAGGGTTTTGTTATGGGAAACAACCAGTGTAGGCTTTTGCAGCTTTTCTATGACCTTGGCCATGGTGAATGTCTTTCCCGATCCGGTCACCCCCTTCAAGGTCTGGAAATGTTTGCCCGAATTGAATTCCTTCACCAGAGAACTGATGGCTGCCGGCTGATCACCCGAGGGTTCATAGCCGGAAGTAACGTGAAATTTTGTCATTGTATGCCTCGTATTAGCGGTCCCTCCAGGCTGCCATGGCAGCTCAGGGGATTACCACCCTGACTCGCCCGCCAGAAGGACGGGACAGGGAGCGTCTCTATTGATCTACTTTTGATAGATCTACTTTTAATGGATCTACTTTTAATGGATCTACTTTTAATGGACCTAATTCAGGAGAAACTGCTCAGGACGTTTTATCAGCTCTACCTGAGTTTCCCGACGGCGCCCCCCCCGGTAGTACACCACATCCACCACATCTCCTGGCCGGTTATCCTCCAATGCCTCATACAGATGTGCAATAGTGTAGGTGGGAGTTCCGTCAATTTCTACGATAATATCTCCCCCCAGATAAATAATGGTGTTCCCGTAGCGTACCGCATTATTTCTACTGCCACCCCGCAGACCGGCTTCCGCTGCTTCACCCCCGGAATCGATTCTGCTTATCAAAATTCCCCGTTCCACCGGCAGATCCGCATAGCTCACCAACTCGGGAAAAAGCTGAATGGGATTAATATCTATCCAGCCCCGGTTCACCTGACCGAATTCCAGAAGATCAGGAAGAACCCGCCGTACTGTATTGATAGGCACCGCAAATCCCACACCCACGCTGCCGCCGCTGGGGGAGTAAATCATGGTGTTCACGCCGATCAGATTTCCGGATGAGTTAAGCAGAGGGCCTCCGGAATTGCCGGGGTTGATGGATGCATCGGTCTGAATCATTCCCTGTATAATCGTACCGTTTGAATTTTGAATTGGACGTCCCAGCCCGGAAATGACCCCGGTAGTTAGGGTCCGGTCAAAACTGAAAGGGTTTCCGATGGCGAGAACTTTCTGACCCACTCGAAGTTCCGAAGAATCTCCCAACGGAATTGTTTGTAAATCTCTATCTCCAGGGTCAAATTTCAATACCGCCAGATCGTTTTCCGGGTCGCTGCCCACAATCTCGGCCTCCACCCTCTCCCCGTCTGAAAGGGTAACATAGACGGCAACCGCATCCTCAATTACATGCACGTTTGTGAGTACGTATCCCCGGGTATCTATGATGCTGCCGCTCCCGGTACTGCCCTCCTGAGGAACCGGCTCAAAAAATAATGAATAGGAGATCACCTCTGTACTGACATTCACCACCGCTTCATTCCGCATCTGATAAACCTGAATATTATTATATTCATCTTCCGTGAGAGACTCACTGCCGTCGAATGCAGGCCGGATGTAGGGATCATCGCTCTGTAAATCCAATACCGGTTGAATGGAATTAACGGAATTCTGGGTTTCATTTGCACTGCCCTCGTCCCGGGTAATGTTCACCGGCGAACCCTGATTCAACCAGGGCAGCTCGATAACTCCAAACCCGATAGCAAGGATTATGGTGAGCAGCCCGCCCAGTAAAACCAGCATGATGTTATGTCGTAAATCCTTCTTCCTCATGGTGATAATATACAAAAGAGAAAGTATTTTTCCTATGGGAAACAGTTCGCTTGTCCGTCCGGAACTAAAGAAATTCAGAAAACGCCTGGGGTGAGAGAAGTTGTCGAGCCATCCGGATATGCCGTGGTGCCACTCCAGGTAACTCATCCCCGGATCCTCCGTAGCCAGAATTGTGCGAAGCTTGCAGATCCCTGAGAGTGAGACTCACCCTGAGTAAATTCAGAGCCCTGCGGGAACTGAGAGCGCCACTTTTTTTCATCTCCAAGAAGACGTTTGCGCCTGCGGAAGAAAGGTTCTCCGGTTTTTGAATATCCACCCAGCCGCTGTATCCGTTGTATACCCCATGGCCGTTTCTGAGCTGTTGACGCTTCCGGGCCAAATTGATTCTTGAAATGCGTGCATCTTCTTCCTCGGGCAGATCCAGAGCAGCGCATATTTCCCTAGCTACACTATGTTCCCTCTCAGGTTCGGTGCTGAAATAATGCCGTAATTCAACCCGATCATATACAGCTCCTCCCAGCCTGCTCCAGTATCCGTGAAGCTGACGGTCGCTGCAAAGACAGAGGGCGTCTTCCCGCCCCCTGTTTCCACAGGGGCAGACATTCATGGTGAACGCATATACGGCGGAACAGGGATACACGCTGCTGCTTTCAGCCCTGACAACTCGAATCCGCCCCTGTTCCATGGGCTCGCGCAAATTTTGGAGTACATTCCTGTGGAACTCGGGAGCTTCATCTAGTAAAAGAATACCGCCATGAGCCAATGAAATCTCCCCTGGCCCCAATGAACGACCTCCTCCCAATAAGCCCTGAGCCGAACTGCTATGGTGAGGCTCACGAAAACTGTTGAAATATTCCTCCGTTGTATTGAAATGGGTGCCTGAACTGCGCAAATGAATTTTCATCTGCTCCCTGCTCAGTTCCGGGGGTACACCGGGTATAAGACGGGACAGATATCTTACAGCGGTAGTTTTTCCAGAGCCCGGCGCACCGTATAAAAGAATATTATGCATTCCGGCTGCACACACGGCAAGCTTGAGGCGTAAAAGGGGGGAGAAGAGCCCCGGCTCTATATGATCGGCAGAGGCAGAACGGCAGTGCACCAGCAAACGATCGGGTTGGGGGACTGGGGAATACCCGACCGGCGTCGGTTCAGGTTGAATAGCCTCTTGAAGGTTGTCCATACCGCTAAGTGGCAGCCCGGTGATATTCATGGAGAGTGCACGCTTCAACGACTCCCGGGGTATGCATATCCGCTGAAAACCCTCAGCCTCTGCGGATAACAGGGCTGCAAGATCATCCCGGGAGGAGCGCAGAAGTCCGGTAAGCCCCAACTCCCCGCAGAAGAGCCAACGTTCATCCTCAAAGCACTTGCGCATCTGGCCGGAAGTTTTAAGAATTGCCATGGCAACGGCAAAATCGTATCCGCTTCCCATCTTTTTTACATCGCCGGGACTTAGGTTTATAAGAATCCTTTTCTGAGGAAAGCTCCACCCAAGACTTCCCAGCGCGGCGCGCACCCGCTCCCTGCTCTCCCTTACCGCGGAATCGGGCAAACCCACAATGGTAAAACTGGGTAATCCAGGTTGAATATCACATTCAACCTGGACAATTTCCCCCTCATATCCTGTGGAAGAGAAACTGAATATCTGCATTCATGTGCCCCCGGTCGTTCGCATCGCTGCGGAAACCCATGGAAAACAAATAGATTCGGACTTTTCATCTTCTACTGGGCTCTCACAACAGCAACCGGGAAAAAGTTCATGCTGCTTGTCCCTCTGAAAAAATTACAGCAGAGCATTAACGCGCCATTATCTATTTGCAGCAATACACTGTTGCACCAGCTCATCACAGCGCTCATTCAGTTCAATTCCCGCATGTCCTTTGACCCATTTCCATTCAGGACTGATTTCACTATTCACCTCATCCAGGGTCATCCATAAATCCCGGTTCTTTACCGGCTTTTTCGCAGCTGTGAGCCAGCCTCTTCGCTTCCAATTATGGATCCAGTCGGAAATTCCGTTCTTCACATACTGGGAATCGGTATGAATCCGTACCTCGCTGAGGCCGTGATTGCTGCAATACTTCAAGGCATGAATGACCGCCTGAAGCTCCATTCGATTGTTGGTGGTATCCGGGTCAAATCCCGCATTTTCAACAGGTGCTCCCGGCAGATTTATGACATACGCCCAGGCCCCGGGTCCGGGATTTCCTATGCAGCCGCCGTCGGTGAATATTTCAGTTTTCATTCTGTTACTCTTGTATCCTATTCATGAAGTGATTAATATATGAGGCCATGGTATACAGATTCAAAGTCAGTGGAAACCCCCGTGCCATTCTCACTGTGGCAGTAATGGTTATTCTTATCAGTACATCATTTACTCTGCTTGTCGCCCTGGGAGGTGAATCCGGACTGCTCTTCGGGCTTCTCAGTCTTGCAGGTGCATTTCTATTGTTTAGATACTTCCTGAAGCATCGAAAAAGTTTTGTGGAAACCACAGACGACAACATTATCTGCAAAACCTCCGGTGGTTCCGAAATCCGAATGAACAAAACCGACATAACCCATTGCGGCCTCGCCCAGGGAAAGCAGGGGAAAATGTTATATATCTACTGTGAAGATGATGACCAACTGCTGACAATCCCTAATGACTTCCACGATTTCAACAAGCTGATTCAGGAGATTTCAGTTCTCCCCGGCTTCGAAAAGAAGACCTTGGAAGGGAGGACGGCAATTATCTCGTATTTATCTTCCCAACTGGAAGAATCAGCTGCACACAGCAGCGGCGATAATTACCATTAGGGAGATTTTTGTTTAGTCTTCCCTTCCCAGAAAAACCTGGGCATGATTCAGTGCCGAGAGCCACTTATACGGAGAAACGTACTCCTCCTGAAATTCTATGGTAGTAAGGGTATTATTCACATAGAATTCAAGTTGCTCGCTGTTTTGCACTCCGATACCGGAAAGAGTCTGGATATCATATTCTATTGGCTTATCTCCTGCAAGAATAATTGAAGTACCGCTGAATTGGAGGGTCCCCCAGGGGGAAAATTCATTAAAGTTCTTTCCGTCAGGGGCATATGCGAAACGTGCAGGCCCGTCTTCGAATATACCCTGGCCCGTTTTACCCGATATGAGAGAAACCAGACGATCCTGCTGCCATTGATCCCATTCGGCTAAATCCGGGAAGTGGTTCTTAAACGTGGACCGGGAAGGGAACCCATGGCGATTAATCTCCAGCTCCGCAGAACACACGCTGCATTCAACCCTGTTGTTAAAACTTCGAAGACTTCCTATTGAGCCGCAGTCGGGACAAATGAACACGGCATGCTCAATGCCTCGTGCACGCTCTTTGGTGGGAAGTTCCCTGGGATGCTGCCGAAGATATTCCCACTCGTTGTGTTCCAGGGCAATTTGAAGGCGTGCATTCAGCTGGGCAACGCTAAGACTGCGTACCTCCTTCTCACTGAAAAGTAGAGAAAACTCAAGTACAATTCCCGGTGCAAGAATCCCTCTGTGCCAGCGGGGCTCCGCGATATATCCGCCTTTAATACTGACCACAACCACCGGAGCTCTAAGAAGCCGGAGTAATTTGCCGGTTGATGGGGTTATTTCCATCGTTTTTCCACACCAGTTGGTATGTCCCTCGGGGAATACACCAATTATTCCTCCGCAGCTTCTCACATCCATGAGCGTTCGGAGTGACCCCATATCTGACCGGAACTTCACCTTAGGGACTGCACCTAACAGCCCAAGAAGCCAGGCGAGAAATGGTTTCCGGAAAACATAATCTGAGGCAATAAAATTCACCAGCCGCTTCAACCCGATGGCGGCAATGAACGGATCCCATTTATTTACATGGTTACCCAGTAGCACATACGAACCTTTCAGATTCCGTATCTCAGAGGGTACCTTAAAGCGCACACGGTAACGCAAAATAAAAAATACCCAGGCGAAAGGGCGGATAATTATATAGCTGAGCTTTTGAAGAATAAAACGTCTACAGATGTTTTGCATAATGACCTCAAATATTAAATTGAGTTCGATTATACCATAAAATTGCGTTTGACAAAGTCATTTACATCATCTATTGAATCGGTAAGAGCCAAAGCTAAGGTCTGGGTTTTTCCCTGGTAATGAATAGGAGCAAAAAATGCACCTGAAATACGTTCCTTTTGTGGGGCAAAGAGGGGAAAAAGGGACTGCAACCGTGCGGATCCCACATACATCATTTCCTGCTCTGAAACAATATGTTTCAAGGTGGAAATATCAGCAGATGAAATTCGAGAAAAATCTGCCTTGCTGAAACCTATTGAATTATTCAGCTCCGCATCGTCTTCAATATCTATAATCACCGCCGACTGGGCGTTCACCTGCCTGGTAAGCTTCATCATCGACCGAAGTTTCCGGCTGGCAGGGTTCTGAAATTGGGATTCGAAAGAATCGTATTCTATGCCCCGGGAAGAAGTGGTGAGCCTTCCTTCAGCCGAGCGTTGATGGTAAAATGCCTTACGGGAAAAATCCCTATCATTCTCTGAACTCTTTTCATGTGACAGCATATCATCCAGATCCAATTCCTCAGCCTGAAGAATCTGATGGATGGAATCGTTTTCCTCGAAATTATCATCATCATGACCTGAGCCCACTATTTCTTCGACCAGATCTTTGAACTCCCGGCGACCCGTTGCATATCCAGAACTGTACAATTCATCTGATACATAGGGCATCCCTTCGGCATCTTCCCGTATTGCTGGTTTTGATATTCCTTGATCACCGCTGTTCTCCAGCATATCAGTCAGCGATACACGATAGGTCACATCACTCAGGTTGTCTCCCGGGGATTGAACATCCTCCAGGTCCTCCAGATCTTCCAACTCTTCCAGGTCCTCAGCTGATGGACTACCGCCGTCATCTCCATAAATTTCATCGATCTCGCGCAGTTCATCCAGGTCCTCCAGCTCAGCATAATCGTCCGACTCAAAGTCCTTCACATCTCCCACGATTTCTACATCAACAGCCTGATTCAGTACAGGTATTACTGTCTGGTTTCCAAACCCGAACATCTGATATTCACCCTGCCTCAGGCTTGACAGCCCGTGATACACGGCAGGTCCCTTCAGCGCCAGCACATCGCTTGCGGGAGCCACAGAATCCTCTCCCATCTGTTCAAGTAGGTTCATGGCCTCGGAAGGTCTCATATCTAAATCAAATTCTGCGATATCCGGCAAGTCAAGACGTATATTATCCAGCGCTTCATCCACATTAAAAGCTTTCACAATGGGAGTGCTTTGCTGCTTCGGTATATCCGCATAATACCTGGGGGTTACTTCCGGTGAATCATCTTCATACTCCCCATCCATATCTTCATCCATGAAGATGGTCTCGGTCTCCGGCTCCACATCGCGATACGCTGTATCTCCAGACGAATTTCCATCTGAATAATTCTCCTGAAAGTCGAAGTCGGAACTGCTCACTAATTCCTCAATACCATCCCCGGAATCTGCAAGGGCCGAGGGCGGCAGCCCCTCTGCGTCGTTTTTCCCGCTAGAAGTGAGATATTTTTCATATTGCCCAGAATTTTTCTCCGAATCTTGACCGGGTTCTTCTCCCGTTTCTAAGCTATCATCATCCAGAATTTCTTCCGCCTCGGCAATTGAGTCATCCGACGCCTCAAGCTCCTGGGCGTCCTCAAGCTCTTCCACGGGCTCCAGATCCTCGGCCGCTTCCAGGTCTTCCACAGGCTCCGCCTCGGCAATTGAGTCATCCGCCGCCTCAAGCTCCTGGGCGTCCTCAAGCTCTTCCACGGGCTCCAGATCCTCGGCCGCTTCCAGGTCTTCCACAGGCTCGGCCTCGGCAATTGAGTCCTCTGCTGCCTCAAGCTCCTGGGCGTCCTCAAGCTCTTCCACAGCCTCCAGATCCTCGGCCGCTTCCAGGTCTTCCACAGCCTCGGCCTCGGCAATTGAGTCATCCGCCGCCACAAGCTCCTGGGCGTCCTCAAGCTCTTCCACAGGCTCCAGATTCTCGGCCGCTTCTGTCTGAGGAGGCGGGGTTTGGATGGGTTGACTTGAAGATACAGAACTGCTTTTGGTACCCAGGTATTGGGGATTAATTCCCGTATGCTCTAATCTGGCAAGGATATTTTCAACTAACTGCTCCAGATGGGCGGGATCGAAGTTGACATTGGCATTGCTTTGCAGCTGATTACTCATTTGTCTGCTGCCCAGGACATCCAGAATATCTTCCCAGCTGCTGTCTATGAGATCGCTGTAACGTTGAGAATCACGCTCGGATATGCCTTTGGTAAGCTGCTTTTTCAGATCGTTTTTTCGAACTCTCAGTTCGGTTTGCCATTTCTGTAGATCCACATTGCCTTTTTTATCTACTGCCTCTTTGAGCAGATCAAGCTGGAATCTTTTTACCCTATCCCGTACAACAACTTCGCTGTCCTGGCGTAAATTCAGGAGTAACAACAGGACTAGAAAGCCAGTAAAGAACAAGGTGGATGAGAGGAAGATTTTCATTGCAGATGTAAGCTGCAGCTCATCCAGTGGAACCAGAGAAACGCTGCTGATATTTTCACCCTCTGCTATTCGCACCAGTACTTCACCCTGATTTTGAATATCCAACGTGATGTCTTCCCGGGTTTTTAGAGCCTCCCATCGGGATGCAAGTGTATCCACAACATTCTCCCCCTGCTGGGGAGGATTGAGTATCATTCCGTCAGGTGGAAAGAGTCGAACCGTCTGCCCAAATGGAATAAGCCTGTTGCGGGTGAGCATATTGTTTAATGAGCTGGTATTGATTGATGCAAGGGCATAGCCGGAGAAAATCTCCACATTGTTGTACACCGGAAACATATACTCGATAAGTTGAAACTCGCTATTAATTGAGCGACGTCTCTCTGTTGACTCTCCATCTATGTCAGATGCCTGTGACTCCAAACTTCCGACTTCAATATCAAGCTGTTCTACCGGAAGGTAGCGAATGCCAGAAGGTCCCCGGGAATCAATATCCGACAGACGGCTTGAATAATGCAGCTGAGTAAAGTCCTCATCAAACACCCGCAGGCTGACAAACGCGGGAAAATCCCGGTTTATATTTTGTATAAGCTCGGTCCTGCGATTAATATCATCCTGAACCTGATTTACTGCATAGCTTCTTCTGAAGGATTCATCGGAGATAATGTCTTCAAATCTCCCAAGCAAATTGTTTTCATACTCCGAAAAGATTTCATTTACCTGACCAAGTGATTCATCGACGGTTTCAAGGACTCGGTTATTGTAAAATTCAGTTTCTATTTGTTGGAAAAGCCCGGTTTGCCCCAGAACCAGAAACGCAGCAGTGAGAATTAATGCGACTGTGAAACTTATTAGAAGTTTTTTCATGTTACTCATAGTGTTTGGTTCCGGAAAACATCTCTAGTACTATATCGACATTTTGTCAGGATTACAAAACCATTTTCCGGCTCAGCAGTGCATCAAACCATAAAAAAAACCCCCAGTGGTGCCGAAATGTTCGGACCATCTGAGGGCTTTTTTCGGGCTTCGCCGGAAGCCGCCTCCTGAATAGAGCGCTGCTTACCGTTTTCCCGCAATTGTATTTTGCAGTCTTGCAATTGGGTTATTCTTCAGTTGATCGGTCAACCAGCTCGAGAATAACCATCTCCGCTGCATCGCCTTGACGCTGTCCCAGTTTGTATACACGGGTATAGCCGCCATTCCGCTCCTGGAAACGGGGGCCCAGGTCGGTAAAGAGTTTGGAAAGCACTTCCTTGTCTTTGATTCTTCGTCCAACCATCCGTCTGTTATGTACGGAATCTTCCTTCGCTCGGGTTATCATCTTTTCAGCAGTCCGACGGATTTCCATTGCCTTTGTTTTGGTAGTTTTAATCCGTTCATACCGAAAAAGAGATGTAACCATGTTTCGTGTCAAAGATTCCCTGTGACTGGCCTTGCGGCCCAGTGGGTTAAATCCGATTCTATGCTTCATCGTTTACATCTTCCTTATTTTCCGGTACCCGGGTGGTTCCCCGAAGAGAACTGTAATCGGTCATTCCGAGGCTAAGGTTCCACTCTTTGAGCTTTTCCTTGATCTCCTGGAGCGACTTCTTCCCGAAGTTCCGTGTTTTTGCAATTTCATCTTCTGTTTTAGAGGTGAGATCACCTATAGATTTAATATTCGCATTCTTCAAACAATTGCTGGAGCGAACTGATAGTTCCAGTTCTTCCACAGGGGTCTCGAGAATTGCCTGTATACGGGCATTTTCCTCATCCACATCTTCTTCCGCGAGAATATCGTTCTCATCGAAGTTAATAAAGATGGTGAAATGATCCTTGGCAATCTTTGCCGCTTCTGCAAGTGCATCATCGGGCTTGATCGTGCCATCGGTCCAAATCTCAAGAGTTAATTTATCATAATCAGCCCGGTTCCCCACACGGGTATTCTCTGTAGTATACACAACCCGTTTAATTGGTGAGAATATGGCATCCATGGGAATTGTGCCGATTATTTCGATATAGTTTTCATTCAACTCAGCGGGAACGTATCCCCTGCCAAGATCTATTTGAATCTCAATCTCCAGATGTGCATTCGGCATGCACGTAAGAAGATGCAGATCTTTATTGATTACTTCGATATCTGAATCAACTTCGAGACTTGCTCCGGTAATTTCTCCCTCACCTTTCAACTCAACAAGAATATTCTTCTGTTCAGTATCTTCCGGGAGTTTGATCTGAAGCTGTTTCAGGCTGCTGATAAAGTCCGATGTGTCTTCAACAACCTCAGGAATTGATTCATATTCACTGGAAAGCACGTGAGCATTGCCTTCAGCATCGTAGGAGGTAATCCTGATCGCGCTGATAGCATAGCCCTGTATGCTGGATAACAGTATCCGTCTCAGGGTATTACCGATTGTTGTACCGTATCCCCGTTCGAAAGGATATGCAATAAAACGACCGTAATCCGGAGTAACTTCACTGTGCTCGAAGGTAATTCCTTTTGGTTTCTTAAAACCTTTTAACAGGTTTTTACGTGCCATGTATGCTCCTTGGTTGTATAGGCGAGGACTTATGCTGCAAGAACCTGAACCCCGCCTGGTTCCACTGGATCTTCTCTCTCATACTATCGGCGCAGGGTCTGTATACTATAGCAGACAGCGTCTACATAAAGATACACAGACCCCCAATTGCTTTAGACTCTACGAGTCTTCCGCGGCCGACAACCGTTATGAGGAATGGGAGTTACATCTTTGATGCTCTTCACACGAAGGCCCAAATTTCCCAAGGAACGGATTGCAGATTCCCGTCCCACACCGGGACCCTTTACATACACATGTACTTCTCTCAATCCGTAATCCATCGCCTTTTGAGCTGCAGTCTCAGCTGTAGTCTGAGCTGCATAGGGAGTGGATTTTTTTGCTCCCTTGAAACCCAGTCCGCCGGCACTCGCCCAGGAAACGGTATTACCTCGAAGATCGGATATGGTAACGATGGTGTTGTTGAAGGTGGCTTGAATATGAACCTGTCCCTCGTGTACCGTCTTTTTCTCTTTCTTCTTTCTGCTAACCTTAGCCAATGATTAACCCTCCAGGGTAACTACTTTTTCTTGCCTGCAACGGTCTTCCGCTTACCCTTTCGGGTTCGGGCATTTGTCTGTGTCTGCTGCCCGCGGACAGGAAGTCCCCTTCGATGACGAAGACCGCGATACGATCCGATATCCATAAGCCGTTTAATGTTCAGACTGATTTCTGTCCGAAGACGGCCTTCCACTTTGTAATCACTTTCAAGAATTCCGCGCAGAGCGTTAGTCTCTTCGGAATCAAGCTCATTTGTACGCTTATTTCTGGGAATACCCGCTTTATCACAGATTTCCTGTGCTGAAGTATGGCCAATCCCGTAAATATACGTAAGAGCTATTTCAATGTGTTTATTCGGTAAGTCTACACCGGCAATACGAGCCATTCAAACTCCTCCTACTTCTGTCTCTGCTTATGCTTGGGATTATCACAAATAATGCGTACAACCCCTCGCCGCCGAATAACTTTGCATTTGTCACAGATTGGCTTAACACTAACCCGTACTTTCATAATTCGTCCTTTTTACTTTACAAATTCCGGGACTTGATCCGTCCCTTCTTTGTAAGACCATCATGGTGATGCATTCGCAGTTGCCCTTCAATCTGACTCATCAGATCCAGGTCAACCCCAACAAGAATCAGCAGGGATGTACCACCCATCAGGTATGCAACCTGAACCGGAAAGTCAAAAACTGACTGGGCGATGGTTGGTATGACTGCTATGAACGCCAGAAAGAGCGCGCCGGGAAGGATTATCCGATTAAGAACCTTCGACATATGCTCTTCCATCTTCTCTGCCCGGATACCGGGTATAGAGCCGCCATTCTCCCTTATCTGCCGAGAAATTTCAATGGGATTCAGTGAAACCTGGGTGTAAAAGTATGCAAAGAAGACAATTAGGAGCGTGTAGATAATGATGTAGGGTGCTCCATCGGGACTTAGAAATCTCTGCAAACTCTGAAGCCATCTCACATCGGCTGCCAATCCGCTGGCAATCTGAATGGGAAATGTCAAAATAGAAGAAGCAAAGATAACCGGAATAACACCGGACGGATTGATCTTGAAAGGAATGTAGGTGCTCTGTGCCCCGTACATTCGGCGTCCAACAACCCGCTTTGCATAGTTCACCGGGATTTTCCGCTGACCCCGCTGTTCATATATTACAAGTACGATAACGGCCACAAACATCAGAATTGCAAGCATTACAAACACCGGATTCAGTCCGTTGAGCATTTCCTGGTACAGGGACCAGAATGCACCGGGCATCCTCGCGACAATACCTGCAAATATAATCAGGGAAATACCGTTGCCGATACCCCGCTGATTGATCTGCTCTCCAAGCCACATAAGAAACATTGTACCTACGGTAACTGAAAGCATGGCGAATATGGTGAATACAAAGCGGTTATCCATGGCGATTGCGTCGGGTATGCTGTTTGCATACTGACGGATTACCAAAGACTGCATAAGAGCCACCACAACGGTTCCATAGCGGATGTACCGCTGAATCTTCTTAGAACCACCCTCTTCCATCTGAAGCTTTTTCAGGGAAGGGAACACCAGCAGCATCAGCTGCATGATAATTGACATGGAGATGTAGGGCATAATACCCAACATGAAAACAGAAAAGTTTGAGAATGCGCCGCCTGAAAAGAAATCCAGATATCCGGTGATGCTCAATCCGCTTCCTGCCTGGGAGGCGGTTATTGCATTCTGAATAGCGCTGACATTAATACCGGGAATGGGAATAAATGTACCCACCCGGTAAATTACCAGCACACCCAGGGTGAATAAAATTCTGTCCCGGAGATCCTTGATTCTGAAAATGTCGAGCAACGCATTATTCGCCATCGTTCTGTTCCTGTGTATCAAGTACTTTGAGTTCTGTTACAGTTCCACCGGCTTTTTCGATCTTAGCCTTGGCAGATTCGGAGACCGCAATGTATTCGACGCTGAGTTTCTTCTTGATTTCACCGTTACCCAGAATCTTTACATTTTTTTCTCTGTTTTTAATGAGACCTTTTTTTGCAAGGCTTTCCAGAGATACGGTTTCTCCGCTTTTATAACTCCGCTGCAGAGCATCCAGATTCAAAACGGTGAATTTGGTTTTGAACGGATAATTACTGAAACCCCTGCGGGCAATCCGGCGGTACAGAGGCATCTGTCCACCTTCAAACCCCGGGCGTACTCCGCCACCGGAGCGGGCGTTCTGACCGTTATCACCGCGGCCGGCGGTGAGACCAAGGCCGCTGCCCTGTCCCCTGCCGACACGCTTACGATTACGGGTGGAACCTTCAGGTTTTTTCAACATGCTCATTTCTTAAGCTCCTCAACCTCAAGGAGATAATCAACAGTATCGATCATTCCCTGAATCATGGGATTCAGTTCCTTCTCAATCGACTGGTTAAGCTTACGCAAACCCAGAGCTTCAACTGTAGCTCTGTGTTGAGGCTTCCGGCCGTTGGGACTCTTCTTCAACGTAATTCGTACCTTCATAGCTTAACCCCACAGCTCCTTCAGGGATTTTCCCCGGTCGCTGGCAATTTTCTTCGCATCCATTACGTTCTCGAGACCGTTAAAGGTGGCTTTTACAACGTTAATTGCATTCTGACTTCCCAGCGATTTGCTGAGCACGTCGCTGAGGCCACCAAGTTCGAGGATTGCCCGCACCGCTCCACCGGCGATTACTCCGGCACCGGGTGCAGCTGGCTTCATAAGTATGGAAGAACTCTTGTATTTACCGGTGATCTTGTGGGGGAGCGTACCGTTCTTAATGGGTACCACAACCAGGCTTTTCTTGCCCTTATCAACAGCCTTTCGGATGGCTTCGGAAACATCGTTTGCTTTACCGAACCCGAATCCTACACGGCCTTTTTTATCTCCCACAACAACCAGAGCCGAAAAGCTGAAGCGGCGTCCGCCCTTTACAACTTTTGCTACCCGGTTAAGCTGGATCAGCTTTTCACTAAATTCTTTGTCTTGATCGCGGTCGCGACCTCTGTTTCTCCGATCCATCATTCCTCCCTAGAATTTGATACCGGACTTCCGGGCACCATCAGCGAAGGCTTTAATGACTCCGTGATACAGTCTACCATTTCTGTCAAAAACGACTTCCGTCACCTTCAGTTCCTTCAGTGAGTTACCGAGGGCTTCACCAAGCTTTGCGGCGTCTTCAACGTTTACCTTGAGAGCGCTGTGCTCTCCTCCCTGGGTAGAGACCGATGCAATGGTATGACCTTTTACATCGTCAATAACCTGGGCATAGATATTCTTGTTACTCTTGTAAACGGTGAGACGGGGACGTTCTGTGGTTCCGGCAATCTTCCTCCGGACGCGCATTTTCCGTCGATTCAGTCTTTGTTTCTTTTCAACAATTCTCTTCATATCAATGCCCTATTATTTGATACCGGTCTTTCCTTCTTTGCGGCGGATATGTTCATCTTCATACCGTACGCCCTTACCCTTATAGGGCTCGGGGGGTCTCAATGAACGTATTTCCGATGCAACGCGACCGACCAGAACTTTATCGTTACCTTTAATAATAACTTTGTTCTGTCCCTCTACCTGTACCTCTGCACCTTCGGGGATTACATATTCGATCTGGTTAGAAAATCCCAGATTGAGAAGTATGCTCTGCCCCTTCACTTCGGCACGGTAACCAACACCATTTATAATCAAAGCTCGTTCAAAACCCTTGGTAACCCCAATAACCATGTTATTTAAAAGGTTCCGGTAGAGTCCGTGAAGACTTTTGGCTTCTTTGGATTCATTCTTCCGGGTTACAAGAATCTGATTATCTTCAGACTTGAAACTTACCAGGGGCTTGTATGTCTGGCTCAGACTTCCATTTGGTCCCTTCACGGTAAAGGTGTCGTCGGTTACATTGACTTCCACACCCTGTGGGATCGCCACAGGCAGTTTTCCAATTCGTGACATGTATTACCCCTTACCAGATTGAACAGATCAGTTCTCCCCCGACCTTTTTCTCACTCGCTTTACGTCCGGTTGTTACACCGGTGGAGGTGGAAACGATCAGGGTACCATAACCATTCAGAATCCGGGGCAGTTCTTTATACCCCGAATACACCCGTCGACCGGGCTTCGAAATTTTCTGAAGGCCGTGAATAATCGGTTTATCATTTTCATCATACTTCAGGAAAACGCGGATGACATCGATGCCATCTTTTGTCACTTTCTTGAAGTTCTTCACATAACCTTCGTTCTTCAGAATCTTCACAATTTCCAGTTTGAGTTTTGAGGGAGTCACATCAACCTTCTCAAAACTTGCCATGGAGGCATTCCGGATTTTTGTGAGCATATCTGCTACAGGATCGCTAATACTCATTCTTAACTCCCTTACCAGCTGGACTTTGTTACACCGGGAATCAGGCCTTCGCTGGCATACTTCCGGAAACACACACGACACATCTGGAACTTCCTCATATATCCCCGGGGACGTCCACAGACCTTACAGCGGTTAACCCTTCTGGTCATATACTTGGGTTTTCGCTGCGCTTTGTTTATCATTGATTTCTTCGCCATGTCTCCCCCTATTTCCTGAACGGCATTCCGAACTTGCCAAGGAGGCTTTTCGCCTCAACGTCAGTCTTGGCGGTTGTAACAATCGCGATGTTCAACCCGCTGATTCGTTCGATCCGATCATACACAATCTCCGGAAAAATGATCTGTTCGGTAACACCGAGCGAATAATTTCCGTGACCGTCGAACGCATTTGGATTAACGCCCCGAAAGTCTTTTACCCGGGGAAGGGCGATATTAATCAGACGGTCCAGGAACTCATACATTCTATTTCCCCGGAGCGTCACCTTCGCACCCACATCCATGCCTTCCCGAAGCTTAAAGTTAGAGATTGACTTCTTGGCCCGGGTCTTCACGGCCCGCTGTCCGGCAATCTGGGTCAGCTCATTGACTGCAACATCCAACAATTTCTTGTTGGAAATTGCGTCGCCGACACCCATGCTGACAATAACTTTTTCAATACGGGGAAGCTGCATGGAGCTTTTGTATCCAAATTCATCCTGAAGCTCTTTTTTCACCTTCTCGATGTAGAGAGCTTTTAATGTAGGTACAGAACTTGCCATTACAGAGCCTCTCCTGTTTTCGCATTAACGCGAACCTTTTTATCGCCGTCGAGCTTAAAGCCGGCGCGTACGGGCTTACCGTTTTTTCCAACCAACTGAACGTTGGAGAGATGCAGGGGTGCTTCCACCTCCATAATTCCTCCACGGTCGTTCTGACTCTTCTTTCGAACAGCCTTTTTTACCATGTTTACGCCTTCAATCACGATCCTTCCATTTTTCAAATCGATTCGAAGTACACGGCCGGTTTTGCCCTTTTCTCTTCCCGCAATAACCATTACCTGGTCATTCTTTTTAATCTTTGTTGTATACGTGTTCATTGCGTTCTCCCGTATCCTTACAATACTTCCGGTGCAAGAGACACAATCTTCATGAAGTCTCTATCACGAAGCTCCCGGGCAACAGGCCCGAAAATGCGCTTCCCCTTGGGATTATGATTTGCATCGATAATAACGCAGGCATTCTCATCGAACCGGATATACGTGCCGTCCTGACGACGGTAGGATGACTTGGTTCGTACAATTACCGCCTTTTCAACCTTTCCCTTTTTGAGGGGCGCATTGGGGAGGGCGTCTTTTACGCTTACTACAACGATGTCGCCAATACCAGCAGTCTTTCTCTTACTGCCGCCAAGCACCTTGATACATTGTACCCGCTTGGCACCACTGTTATCTGCGACTGTTAAATATGTTTGCATCTGAATCATACGTTTACCCTTTACAACCTTCGCAGTGTGGCCTAGCGAGCCCGTTCTACAATTTCAACCATGCGCCAGGTCTTGTTTTTGCTGATGGGACGGCACTCTTCAATCCGAACGGTATCACCCATATTCGCATCGTTTGCCTCGTCATGAACCTTCAGCTTCTTGGACCATGTCACATACTTCTTATACAGATTGTGGGTTCTTTTGGTTGTTACCCGAATTACCACAGTCTTGTCCATTTTGTCGCTTACCACCACACCGGTGTAGGAACGACGGTTTCTCTTAACCTTTGTATTTTCCACAGCTTCTCTCCTCAACTTCCCTGATCTACTCGTCACCGGTAACATCGGGGTGGTTGTAGATAAGACTGTTCAGCCGGGAAATCTGGCGTCGGAGATTTCGCTTCTCCAGAGGATTATCCACATGACCAACCACAGACTTAAAACGAATATCCATGAATTTAGTCTTCAGCTCTTCCCGCTTCTGCACCAGTTCATCAAAGGTCAGATCTTTAAATGAATTCTTCATACTTCTACTCCAGATCTTCCCGAACCACAAACTTGCACTTAATCGGAAGCTTGGACGCTGCGCGCCGCATAGCTTCTGAAGCCAACTCTTTACTTACACCGGCGATCTCAAACATTACCGTACCGGGTTTAACAACAGCCACCCATGCGTCAGGACTACCCTTACCGCTACCCATTCGGGTTTCAGCGGGCTTCCGTGTATAGGGAACATCGGGAAACACCCGTATCCAGACCTTACCGCCACGCTTGATGTGCCGGGTCATGGCAATACGCGCAGCTTCAATCTGACGGTTGGTTACCCATTTGTTGCCCATGGCAACAAGACCGTACTCACCGAAAGCAATGGTGTTTCCCCGCTGGGCTTTTCCCAGAAGGGAGTTTTTTACGTTACGCTGCTGTTTTCGATATTTCAGTCTTTTCGGACTCAGCATTACTTTCTCCCTTCCCGGGGCTCTCTTTTCTTACGAACCAGAGCACCGGCATCTTCTTTTGCCTCGCGCTTCAGCACTTCACCTTTGAAGATCCACACCTTCACACCGATTATTCCGAATGTGGTGTGGGCCTCTGCGAAGCCGTAATTAATGTTTGCCCTGAGGGTGTGCAGGGGAATTCTTCCCTGTTTAATCACCTCGTTTCTGCTCATTTCCGCACCACCCAATCGACCGGAGATCAGGATCTTCACACCCTGAGCGCCGCCCTTCATGGCCTGTGCAGCAGTCATTTTCAATGTGCGGCGAAAGGAAGATCGTCCCTTCAGCTTTCTCGCCACATCGAGAGCAATGATCTGAGCATCTGTGTCAGGCTTTTTAATCTCTTTAATTTTCAGCTGGATTTTTTTCCCGGTAATCTTCTGAAGGGACGAACCGATTTTCTCAATGGTTGCACCCTTCGTTCCGATGATAACACCGGGCCGGGAGGTATGAATTACCAGCGTGATCCTCTGGGGATGACGTACAATCTCCACTTCAGCAATGTCGGCGTTCCTGGTTTCAGGAAGTTCTTTCAATGCTTTCCTGAGTTTCAGATCCTCATGAAGAGTATCCGCATAATCCCGGGGAGCCACATACCATTTGGAACTCCAGGTTTTGTTAATACCAAGACGCATACCGATCGGATTTACTTTCTGTCCCACGTTACACTCCCGCCTTATTTACTTCGTCGACTACCGCAGTCACATGACTCATTCTCTTCAATAGAACATCCGCCCGACCACGGCCCCGTCTCCACAAACGCTTCATCCGGGGTCCCTCGTTTACCATCAACTCACTGATGTAGAGCATGTCTTCATCGAGCTGTTTGTTCTGATACAGTGCATTTGCTGCCGCACTCTGGATAACCTTTTGCAGAATCTTCGCACCCTTGTGGGGCAGGTTCTCCAGTATTGCGATCGCTTCGGGATAGCTCTTCCGGCGTACATTGTCTGCTACCCGGCGCACCTTTGTTGGGGAGATCAGAACATAACGGGCGTGTGCTTTATATCCACGTTTCTCTGCCATTATTTTTCTTCCTCTTCCTAGCGCTTACCAGCTTTCGCATCTGATCCGGCATGTCCCCGAAACAGTCTGGTGGGCGCAAACTCACCGAGCTTATGACCGACAAGGTTTTCGGTCACATAAACCGGAACCCAGGTCTTTCCGTTATACACAGAGATGGTCATCCCAACCATGTCGGGGATGATTGTTGAAGAACGGGAAAATGTCTTTATCATTTTCTTTCCGCCTTCGCCCTTGCTCATCTCATTCACTTTTTTATAGAGGCTCTTTGCGACAAAAGGACCCTTTTTAATTGATCTTGACACGTCGAATCTCCTACTTGCGTCTCTTCACAATAAACCGGCTAGAAGTCTTACGTTTCTTCCGTGTTTTATACCCTTTGGTCGGCATTCCCCAGGGAGAAACAGGATGACGTCCACCGGAGGTCCGGCCTTCACCACCACCATGGGGGTGATCTACGGGGTTCATAACAACACCGCGAACCTTGGGACGGCGACCGAGCCATCTTGAACGTCCGGCTTTACCCAGACTGACATTCATGTGGTCAATATTTCCCACAGTTCCTACGGTCGCAAAGCACTTCTTAAATACCATCCGCATTTCGCCGGAAGGAAGTTTTACTGTCACGTAATCCTTGTCCTTCGCAACGATGATTGCGGAAGCTCCAGCAGCACGAACCAGCTGTCCACCACGGCCCAGCTCCAGTTCAACATTATGCACAGTGGTACCCACCGGAATATTTTCCAGGGGAAGCGCGTTACCAACCTTAGGCGCCGCAGCTTCACCGCTCATAATTTCATGACCCACACTCACGCCCCGGGGAGCAAGAATGTATCGCTTATCTCCGTCCCGGTACTGTACCAGTGCAATATTTGCACTCCGGTTGGGATCGTACTCAATTGCAGCAACAACACCGGGCACTCCGTGCTTGTCCCGGGCAAAGTCGATAACTCGGTACTTCCGCTTATGCCCGCCGCCTCGGCGGCGAATTGAGATCCGTCCAGCGGAGTTCCGACCTGCTTTGCCGTTCTTACCTTTGGTAAGCCCTTTTTCGGGTCGACCTTTGGTGAGTTCCTCGTAGGTCAGTCCGGTGGTGCCCCGAAGTCCAGGGGTTGTCGGGTTATAGTTCTTAGTTCCCATAATATCTTCCTACGTTTTAGGCACCTTCAAAAATGGATATTGTGTCTCCGGCTTTCAGAGTCACAACCGCCTTTTTCCAACTCGCAGTTTTACCAACGGCAAAGCGAACCCGCCGGGGCTTACCCTTCACACTGACGATGTTGCAGCCCTCGGGCTTTACATCAAAAAGGGTTTCCACTGCCTTCATCACTTCAATTTTGTTCGCCCGGTGGCTGACTACGAAACTGTACTTGTTCTGCTCACGCAGACCGTTGCTTTTTTCCGTCAGCAGGGGCTCAAGAATTACTTCATCGGCTCTCATCTATCTCCCCTTATTTCGCCGCTGCTTCCGCCGGCGCATCGCTGTAAAAATCGTTCAGCTTCAGAGCCGCGCTTTCGAGCACAACAACTTTTTTTCCATAGAACAGATCATGAGCCCGAAGCTTGTTAAAGCTGAGGGTTGTAAGCCAGGGAATATTCTTTCCCGCGCGCTTAATCATCTTATCTTCATCTTTTACAATGAGGACCGTCCGTTCCGCGTTTCCAAGATTCTTGAGTATGCCGGCAAGATTTTTGGTCTTTCCGTTTTCCACATCAAAATCTTCAACAACAACAAGGCTGTCATTTTGATTTTTCATGCTCAGAATTGATTTAAAAGCAAGCCGCTTTAGCTTCCGGGGCATCTTATAGCTGTAATCCCGGGGGCGGGGACCGAATGCTGCACCTCCGCCGACCCATACCGGACTCTGACGGGTACCCATACGGGCCCGGCCGGTTCCCTTCTGCTTCCAGAGTTTCCGGTGTGATCCCCGGACTTCACTTCTGGTCTTGGTAGAAGCGGTACCCTGGCGAAGGTTGGCAAGCTCATTTCTGATGGCATGATAGACAGCACCTTCACTCACTTCCCGGTTAAACACCGAGTCATTCAGGGAGATATCTTTTACTTCTTTTCCCTGTACTGAAAGGACCTTCTTATCCATAACCGTTTCCTAACCTTTTTTCTTTGCCTTCTGAAGAATCAGCGCACCGTTCTTCCGGCCAGGAACTGCACCCTTAACGAGCACAACCTGTTTTTCTGCATCAACTTTTACAATTTTCAGATTCTGTACGGTAACCCGTTCATTTCCCATACGGCCGGACATTTTCAGCCCCTTAATAACCTTTGAAGGCCATGCCGCCATACCGGTTGCACCGTTTTCCCGGTGGAACTTGGAACCGTGAGTGGCTCTACCGCCACCGAAACCCCAACGCTTCACAACACCCTGGGTACCTTTACCCTTGGAAGTCCCGATCACGTCAATAAAAGAAATATCGTTAAAAAGATCCACACCGAAGGTGTCGCCGATCTTGCATTCCTGTTCAAAATCACGAATCTCAACCAGGCGCTGCTGGGGCTTGACATCATCTACAAATTGACCGGCATACGGCTTGGTCGTCCGGCTTTCTTTCATCTCGCCGGCACCCAAAAGCACTGCATTATAGCCGTCTTTTTCTTCGGTCCGATGTCCAACAACGACATTGGGATCAATCTTTACGACGGTAACCGGAGTAACCACCCCGGTTTCGTCAAAAACCTGGGTCATTCCGACTTTTTTACCAATAAGCCCTATCATCTTATTCCTCTCACCATTGCTAAACGGTTCACACCGCTTAGGTAGCTACACATTTTGAACTCGGGTCGTCATCCGGCAACGCCGGAACGTGCCCCTTCGCACATTAAATGTCTCTACTGTTTAATCTCTACATCAACACCCGCGGGCAGTTCGAGCTTCATAAGCGCATCCATTACATTGGACGTGGGCTCGATGATATCGATCAACCGCTTATGAGTCCGCATTTCAAACTGTTCGCGGCTCTTTTTGTTTACATGGGGCGAACGAAGCACAGTAAATTTGTTAATCCGTGTAGGAAGGGGAATCGGCCCTGAGACCTTCGCCCCGGATTTCTGCACGGTCTGTACTATTGATTTCGCGCTCTGGTCGATGAGCTCGACATCGAAGCCGCGAAGCCGCACCCGTATCTTATCCTTAGACATTGTTCCTCCAACGATTTTCCGGAAACATTCCGATAAAACCGAATAGCTCTCATCAGGCCCTTGAGGCCGACACATCTGTCGTTTCCGCCGATTGTCCGACGGTGGTTTTCTTACCACCCCTATTTAGAAAGAATGGTATGGGCACCCTGCTCCGGTTCTGACTATTCAAACCGAAGCGGTGCCTGACTGCCATCAGGCAGACCCGGCCTCCGCCTTCCACTGCACACAGCAAAGGCGGAAACCGCCGGTCCGGGGCATATGTTCGGCAGGCCCCGGCCCCGGCATACGCGGGTAATACGGAATTACTCGACGATTTCAGTAACCTGACCGGAAGCAACGGTTCGGCCACCTTCACGAATAGCGAAGCGAAGTCCGGTATCCATGGCGATGGGGTGAATCAGTTCAACTTCAATGTCGGTGTTATCGCCGGGCATTACCATTTCCTTGCCGGAAGGCAGGGATACAGTACCGGTAATGTCAGTTGTACGAAAGTAGAACTGGGGTCGATAACCGGTGAAGAAAGGAGAGTGACGCCCACCTTCATCCTTGCTCAGACAGTAAATGGTTCCCTTGAATTTCGCGTGGGGAGTAATTGAACCGGGTTTTGCAAGTACCTGTCCACGTTCTACCGCATCTTTTGCAGTACCACGGAGCAGAGCACCAATGTTATCTCCAGCCTGACCTTCGTCAAGAAGCTTGTTGAACATTTCAACACCGGTAACAGTTGTCTTGGTAGTGTCGCGGATACCCACGATTGAAACTTCTTCACCAACCTTGACGATACCGCTTTCAACACGACCGGTTACTACAGTACCGCGGCCCTGGATTGAGAAGATATCTTCAATCGGCATGAGGAACGGCTTATCAACCGCACGCTCAGGCAGAGGGAAGAAGCTATCCATTGTGTCCAGAAGTTCCTGGATTGGCTTGTTTGCTTCTTCGCTGTCGGGATTTTCCATGGCGACAAATGCGGAACCTCGGATTACCGGGATATCGTCGCCGGGGAATTCGTAGGAAGAGAGAAGCTCACGAACTTCTTCTTCAACCAGGTCGATCAGCTCTTCATCATCAACCATGTCGGTTTTGTTGATGAATACAATCAGCGCGGGTACACCTACCTGACGTGCAAGCAGGATATGTTCCCGGGTCTGACTCATGGGACCGTCGGTTGCGGATACTACAAGTACCGCACCGTCCATCTGAGCCGCACCGGTGATCATGTTTTTAACATAGTCGGCGTGTCCCGGACAGTCTACGTGCGCATAGTGACGCTGATCTGACTCGTACTCGAGGTGACGGGTATTGATAGTAATACCACGAGACTTTTCCTCGGGTGCATTGTCAATTTCTTCGTACTTCAGAGCCTTCGCACCGAACTTGTTTGCACTGTACATAGTGATGGCAGCACTCAGTGTCGTTTTACCGTGGTCAACGTGGCCAATGGTACCGACATTAATATGAGGCTTCGTTCTTTCGAACTTTTCCTTAGCCATTACGCCCTCCTCACAGAATCGTAACGTAAGAGTTTTGTCTCGCTTACACCTGTTCCATTGGTTACACCGGGGTATCCAGATGAAAAGCTACAGACATTTATAATGAATAGAATGAGTTGGCATTTTATTGAAGCGGACATACTTTGTCAATCTTGCCGCATGATCCGACTTCAGTCCATTGATAAATTACTTGGACAAAAACGGACAAACCACGGCAACTGCTGCACACGGCAGCATGGACAAGCACTACGCTCATCAGGCGGGAATTCACCAGCTTAACCAGAGGAACGGTTTCTAAACAACCGTTCATTGTTACTCCGTCAACACACAAAATGCAGCTGCATTTCCATGTGCTTAAGCACGGCAACCACCTTACCATCCAACTACGCTATCCAGCCTTGATGCGTGGTCGGGCTGCAAGCTGGGCTTGCGACCTGACCGGCACTCCGGCCTGGCCGCCTATGCGCTCAAGGTAACTGAGCGCACAGGCCGGCAGACCGTTGTATATCCACGGGTGCAACGCACCCGGAAGACTTTGTGCATCCGGCATGACACACAATCAATCGGAAGGTCGGTTTGGTTGATCAACATCGGCCAGGCATCCTGCACGGCGATTGGAACCGCTTATCGTCTGGCCATTTGTGGTGATCATAAACACGACAATTCAAAGATCAATGCAATGTGGCCGGAGTATAGTCAGGAGATAGTTGTTTGTCAAGTAAGAGAATAGGAAAATCAGGGTTGAATGGGAATACAGTGCTCAAACACGGGACAAAAAGCATGAGAGTATGAAGGTCCGGTTTAAATTTTCCTCACAGGCAGATAAATAGCAAAGCAGGCACCTTCTGAAGGAAGCTGCAGCGCTCCAGCCCCGCTGCGTTCAGCGGGTTTCAGATAGGCAAACCGCCCATTGAGCTTTTGATGCACCAGATTATACACAATGTGAAGCCCCAGCCCCGTGTTCCCCCCTGACCTCCTGGTTGTGAAAAAGGGATCAAAAATCTTCCCGGTATTTTCATCGGATATCCCCGGACCATTGTCATAGAAATAGAGACAGTGATGCTCCTCCGTCGCGCCGTAAAACAGGCGCACCCTATTCGGCTTATCCCCTTCAGAAGGTGCTTCCCCGAAGGCATGATGAAAACTGTTCCGGGCTAAATTGCTCAACACCTGCCAGAGTACTCCGGGATAGGTGACAAGAATCGTCTGTTCGGGAACCTCAATCTCCACATCCGCTGCTGCGGGTTTTAGAATTGTCCGGAGCGTGTCCTTGATTTCCGATAAAAAGTTGTGAAGATCAAGCTCTCTCTGCTCTTCGAAGTATTGATCGGCGGCCACCTGCTTAAACCTGGACACCATCTCTGCAGCCCGTTCCAGATTACTGGAGGCCATTCCGGTGGCATTCACCACCTGCTCGAGACTGGATATAAGGGCCGACTTACTTACTTCGGGGGAGCTGAGCAACTCCAATGCATGAGCCGCGGAATCATGGATATAGGACACAGCAGTTACAGACACCCCTATGGGTGTATTGATTTCATGGGCAAACCCGGCAACCAGCCCGCCCAGGGCAGCCATCTTTTCAGACTCTATGAGCTGATTCTGGGCTACACGAAGCTCTTCAACCCGATTGTTCAGCTCCCGGGTTCTCTCAAAAATTTTATCCTCAAGCTCCGAGGTGAATGACTCAAGCCTGCCGGCCATGTTGTTAAACTCCCGGGCGAGTACACCCACCTCTCCTCCGTGACGTTCTTCATAGCGCACATCAGTTGCCCCCTCCCCGAAACGGGAAACGACTAAAGCCAGGTTCATAATCGGATTGGATATCCGTTTGGATGCTAACACCACAAAAAACGCCGCCAGCAGTACTGTGGCCATACCGATGCCGGCCACAATAAGAAGAGAATCCGCCAGTGGATTGAGAATTTGCTGGAGATCATCATAGATCATCAAGTACCAGCCGCTGGGTTCATGGAAAAAACCGGTGACGGCGAAGCGTCCACCGGTAGAGCCCAGTATTTCTCCTGGAATATACCCACCTTCCCGTTGATTTAATACCTGGAACACTTCATCCATCTGATCCCCGGGAAAACGCCCTATTGAGTTCAACTCCGCAGGATACACAAACTGCCCGTCCTCAAGAAACACCAGCAGTCCCCTGCTGTACGGGTCTGCATCGCTGTATCGGTCCTGTAGATTTTCCAGCAGCCGGTTTCGGTAAAACGGAACATCTGCGATATCCAAACTCTCCAGCTGCTGATAGGAACTCTCAAGCTGGGAACGGATCAGGCTCTGCTCCAGAGCAATGAGCTCCTGCTGGCTGGAGGCAAGAGAATTTCTCGTAAGCAGAAAAACCAGCAGGAACACCACGACCAGGGGCAGAATAATTAGAGGAAGAAAGGTAGACAGCAGCCTGTTCTGGAGTGTCACAGCGCTCCTCCGGATTCCCAATGAGCATTGGAGGTCGGAAAGGCTTTGATTCGCATGTCGTTGAGTTCAATCTCGATCATAAGCGTCGTTTCACTCCTGGGTGCTCACAAGATCCAGATAATAGTCGAAATTTATCCCCATCTCCCGCTCCCAGACCGAGGCAAAATCGCCGTTTTCCAGGCTGTGGGCCACAAACTTTTCCAGAAGGGCTGTGAGCGGCTCTTCCCGGGGATCAACCGCCCAACCTACGGGAACCAAACTGAGGGTCAGCTGTGAAACCTCCATATCATCGAGTTCCTGGACGGTTCGGGCAAGGAAGAGCGAACCGTCAATGGTAATATCGGCCCTTCCGTCCCTGAGAATATTGAAGGTCTCCTGGGCATCGGTATATTTCACAAATTCCACATTGATATTCTGCTCTTCCATAATGGACTGGAGGAGAGGAATCTGAAAGTCTCCCGGCCGTACCGCAACGGAAAGACCGTCAAGGTCTTCATAGCTTTCGATCCCGGAGGCTTCGGGACCGATAATCACCACTCCAACCGGAAAAAACGGGACCATGGAAACCAGCTTTCTTCGCCAGTCATTTATCCCGAACGGGGCAGCATATATATCCACCTCATCCATTAAGTCGGGAACATAGCTGATTTCGGGATCACCGATCACATTGTTGTCAAATTCTCCGTCCCGGGTAAAAAAATCGGAAATCTGCTCCTGCTCAGAAAATTGGGCACTCACCCCCAGAGCCTCTGCAAACTCCCGGGCAAACACATAATCGAACCCCCGGTATTCACCGCTTTCACTGAGATAATATGATTCCTGGGTGCTGATTACCCCATATCGAATAACTCCAGTCGCCTGAAGCTCCCCGAGATATGCCAGCTCCCGGTCATTCAGCCGCTGCTGAAAACCCGAAAAGGAAGCGGAATCTGACACATTCCCATTCTTACTAAGTTCGTCCGCACCGCAGGAAAAAATCAGCAGGACAAGGAGTCCCGCAATCAGGAAGGTCAACTCTCTCATCGGTGTTGCCGGATATTCTCTCATGGCTGCACTCCATCAATACATTGATTCACATTACTATTCTAATAGGTATCGGAAAGGAAAGAAAGATGAAGTAAAAAAAAAGCGAAGCAGCCACCCGGGGGTGCGCTGCTCCGCTGAAATTCAGATGGAGTGAAAACCGCCGAAAAAATTTCGATGGTTCACGAGGCTTCTTTTACATGTCCGCCGCCGTTTCCGCCGGAGGAGGATTTCAGATGATGAATCATATCTTCGCTGAGAGAGGCAAGGTCGTACTCGGGACTCCACCCCCAGTCATTTCGGGCAGGGAGATCATCTATGCTTTCAGGCCATTGGTTTACAATTTCCTGACGAAAGTCGGGGGTATAGTCAATACTGAATCCGGGAACCAAACGCTTCAGTTCGCCGGCGAACTCCCCGGCGGATGCGGAGAAGCCGGTTACGTTATAGGTGCGTCTACTCAAAGACCGGTCCGGAGCATCCATGAGACCGTCGATGGACGCGATCACATCGGGCATGTACATGAAGGGTAACCGACTGTCTTCACTGACGAAGCAGCTGTAGCTTCCCTTCTCAATAGCCTGTCGGTATATGTCCACAGCAAAATCGGTGCTGCCGCCGCCGGGCTCCGCCGTATATGAAATAACTCCAGGAAAACGGAGGCTCCGGACATCGCATCCGTAGCGGCGGTAATAGTAATCAAAGAGAAGCTCGGAGGATACTTTGGTAATACCATACATTGTTTCCGGCCTGAGAATGCTGTCTTCAGGGGTGTTCCGGCGAAGAGCGCCTTCACCGTACACGGCGATGGAAGAGGGAGAGAAGACCCGTTCCAGAGAAAATTCCCTGCAGGCTTCAAGCACATTCAGCGTTCCTTCCATGTTTATATGATATGCGCCCAGGGGGTTTTTCTCTCCGTTACCGGATAATATGGCTGCCAGATGGTAGATCCGTGTGATCTCATGTTTCCTGATATACCCGAACAGGGCCTCACGGGAAGTGATATCCAGATAATCACAAGAAAACCTATCACCC
The DNA here is from genome assembly GCF_059431795.1 of Salinispira sp. NCBI lineage: Bacteria > Pseudomonadati > Spirochaetota > Spirochaetia > Spirochaetales > Spirochaetaceae > Salinispira > Salinispira sp. The sequence goes on along the minus strand of NZ_JBXWXS010000019.1, from coordinate 13,310 downwards.
CCTTCTCTCACATCTGTGGGAAACACCGATCCTTTTCCGTATCGCTGAAAGAGGTGCATGGTCAGCTCGGTCCCGATTTGTCCGTTGGCACCGCTAATTAGTATGTTCATCCACGCCTCCTTTTCAGCTAGTCTGGGATTCAGAGATCCCCACTCCCCGGGATGCAGCTGCGTCCCACTCAGCAAAACCAAAGGGCGCAGTGCCCATATTGAATATCGGGAAGTTCAATATATTGTACGCTCAATGTATTGAACCTGCCAAGCGCTGTCAAGAGTTATATACAATATATTGAACTGTTGCTATAATTATCCTATGTTGGAAAAAAAGCAGAACGCGGAGCCCCGGAGCGCCCTTCCGGACGTGGCCAGTAGAATTAAAGACATACGTAAAACCAAAGGCCTGAGTCTGGATGAGCTTGCCATGAAAAGCCTGGTATCCAAATCCATGATTTCACAAATCGAGGGAAACAAAACCAACCCCACCCTGGCGATGATTTGGAAAATCGCGAAGGGTCTCGATACGACGGTGCAAAACCTTATCCAGCCGAAACAGGATTCATCGGAAAGCGACGTATCAACCCGTACCACAGTCCCGGGTGAGGAACTCCATGAATCGGGCGGTGGAACAACCGAAATTCTGTTTGAATATACCAGGAAGGAAAACTTTACACAGATAACCGCAGATAAGCCCGGGGTTCACTTCAGGGTACTTACACCCGCAGAACAATCGGAAGATCTGGAAATTTATCGTATCAGCATTCAGCCTGGGGCTATTCTGGATTCACAACCCCATCTTAGCGGTACTGAGGAATACCTCACTCTGCTGAAAGGCCGGCTTCGGGTAATTGCAGAGGACAACAGCAGCGAAATGAATAGCGGTGACTTCATTATGTATCATGCGGATATTCCCCACAGCATGGAAAACATCGGCGAACAGAGCGCTGAAATTCATCTGGTGGTGCGTTTCCGGTAAGCCGGACTGCTGCCGGGGCACCCCCGGTGGGCATGCAGGAGAGGGGAACCCCTATATATGAGTTCTCACTCCATGTTCGTTGCTCCAGGGCCATGCTCGTTACCCCGGTCTACGCAAGTTACCCCCGGGCGGCACGCAGGAGACGGTCTCTCAGAGCAACTGTTTCCGGACGCTCTAAAGGGAAATATGCGAACAGGGCTTCACACCCCAGCCGGTCAGCATCCACAAAGGTCTGGTACAGGTTCCTGGCGTATTCCTCCGCATTGCCAAATATTCTCAGCTCAGGCGGGGCGGAAGCAGACTTCCTCTCTTCAGCTTGGAAAATTTCTTGAACACGTAAAAAGGCGCGCTCATTTCCGGTTTGGGCCGGCTCCACGCTAAAGGGATCATCTCCGGTATGGGCCGGCTCCACGCTAAAGGGATCATCTCCGGTTTGGGCCGGCTCCACGCTAAAGGGACCATCTCCGGTTAGGGCCGGCTCCCCTTTCCCCATAAAACCGGCGTCCGGAAGGATAAACATCCTTCTCCCTGATTGTCTCTCTGGTTGTCTCTCTGATTGTCTCTCTGGTTGTCTCCTTGGCTGTGTATCCGAGGAAACGGACTTCCGGCCCCCATTCTTCAAAGCCTCCATCAACTCTTCAGGAGATTGAAATAATACAACCCGGGCGGTTGGAGCATAATGCCGGTAACGAGTACCCGGCGTGGCGGGGGAATCCAGGCCACCCCCTTGGAGCACCGGAAGATCATGCCCCCCCCGGCGGAGCGCAGATTCCAGCATTGGTGCGGTAATCGATCCCGGACGGAGAATTTCCACCCCGGCAGGGGTACAACGGACAATGGTAGACTCCAAGCCACGGATACAGGGTGGTCCGTGAATCACCGCATCAACCCGGCCGGACATCTCACTCCATGCCATGGAAAAATTCGTAGGACTCGGACGACCGGAACGGTTGGCCGAGGGGGCGGCAATTCCTCTTCCCGTCTCCCGGATCAGCTCAAGCGCCGCCGGTGAATCGGGAATTCTGAGCCCCAGGGTTGATTGGCCTGCGGCGGCCGCTTCTCCCCGGCGGGGGGCACGCTTCACTATGAGGGTGAAAGGTCCCGGAGCGAAGCTGGACAGCAGCTCCGCCTCCAGGGAAGAAAGTCCGGCAGAGTACTCCGATGCCATCCCGATATCTGAGACATGAACAATGAGCGGGTTATCTTTGGGGCGGTTTTTCGCTGCGAATATTTTTTCAACAGCTTCCCTGCTGTCAGCATCTGCACCCAGGCCGTATACGGTCTCGGTGGGAAACACCACCAGCCCATGGTTTTGCAAAAGATCCGCCGCTGTTTTAATATCCCTAGAGCGGGTACTTAATTCACGGGTTTGCATATATCCCGAAACTATAGCAGAAATGAATCCGCATATATATACTTGAGCTGATTTTAAACTCCAGCTTTGTCAGCCACAAATCAAGCCGGGACTGGTCTCACCTTCCGGAATATTGGGAGCAGCAATGACACGAACACATAGACTGGTAATTCTCATTTTTAGTCTGATATTCCTGCCGGCACTCCTGTTCGCCTCCCAGGGAGGCGATTTGAGTCATGGGAGCGAAAGCCTTACCCACCAGATGACCCGTCTGGTAATTCAGCTGGCCGTTATCCTGTTTGCCACCTGGATCGGGGGCAGGCTTGCACAAAAAATCAGGCTTCCCGGGGTGATCGGGCAACTTCTCATGGGAATTATTATCGGTCCGTTTCTTCTCGGGGGCGTGGGGATCCCCGGTTTTCCCCAGGGACTGTTTCCGGTCCTTGAAAGCACTATTTCGGTAAGTCCGCTGGTGTACAGCCTTTCCAGTCTGGCAGCAATTATTCTTCTTTTTATTGCGGGACTTGAAACAGACCTTCCCCTCTTCCTCAAATATGCCGGAAAGGGATCTGTTGTGGGGCTGGGCGGGGTCCTGTTCAGTTTTGTCAGCGGAGCATGGCTCAGTACCTTTTTTACCGGCTATGATCTGTTCCACCCCGTCAGTCTTTTCATGGGTACGCTCAGCGTAGCCACATCGGTGGGTATAACCGCCAGCATACTTTCCGATCAGCGGAAGATGGACTCCCCTGAAGGGGTGGTGATCCTCTCCGCAGCGGTGATTGACGATGTGCTGGGTATCATTATTCTTGCCATTGTGCTGGGGCTGGCGGCCATCCTGCCCGGCTCCGGTGAATCGGCGGCGGGTATCAACTGGGGAGAAATTGCCTGGGTTGGGGTCAAAGCCGTGGGGGTATGGCTGGTGTTTACCATTCTGGGTTTGGTTTTCGCCCGGAAGCTGGGACGTTTTCTGAAGCAGACATTCAAGGATCAAAGCCTGGTAACGGTTATGGCCTTCGCGTTGGCCCTGCTGATGGCGGGAATCTTCGAGAGCGCGGGGCTTTCCATGATCATCGGTGCATATGTTGTGGGGCTGACCCTTTCAAATACCGATCTGGCTTTTGTCATACAAAGCAGACTGAGAACTCTTCACGATTTTTTCGTCCCGATATTCTTCGCGGTGAGCGGAATGATGGTGAATCTGGAGGCCATTGCCAACGGCCGTGTTCTGGGTTTCGGACTGCTGTTCACCCTTGTAGCGATCGTCGCAAAACTGATCGGCAGCGGAGGTCCGGCACTGATGCTCAATTTTAACCTTCTGGGAGCATCCCGGATCGGATTAGGAATGGTTCCCCGGGGGGAGGTAGCCCTGATTATGGCGGGAATCGGTATGAGTTCAGGGATCATAAATCAGGAACAATTCGGTATAGCTCTGCTGATGACCATTATATCCACCATAGCGGCGCCTCCGGCTTTGAATCATCTGTTAAGGATCCGGAAAAGCGGACAAAACGAGGAGGAGGGGGGAGGAGAGAAAACCGAGACATCTTTTTCTTTCCAAAGCCCGGAATTCGCCCAGCTGATTATCACCACATTCACCGCAGAGATGGAAAAAGAGGGGTTTTTCATCAACAACATGGAACATGGAGAAGAAGTGATCCAGATGCGGAAGGACGACATCTTTATTTCCCTCTACATAGGAGAGGATGGCGAAGCTACATTTCTTTCCGATGAGAAGGATGTGAATCTTTTCAAAACCGCTCTGTATGAGAGCCTGCTCTCGGTTAATAACGCCGCAGGAGCACTGAAGAAAATATTCAAACCCGATGAAATGGCCAAGAGCATCAGCAGCGGGAGCACCGGCGGCGGATTTGATATTATCCCCTACACGTCACCGGATTTTGTGATCCGGAATCTGAGGGCCCATAATAAGCAGGAAGTAATAGAGGAGATGCTGTATTTGGCGGACGCCCATGAACTGCTGGATGACGGTGAGTTGGTTAAACATGATGTTCTGGAGCGGGAAAAAAGCATGACCACCGGCATGGCCAACGGAGTCGCCATTCCTCACGCCAAAACAGAAGGGGTGAGTTCCATGCACTTTCTTATCGGATTAAAACCCGATGGAGTGGATTTTGAATCTCTGGATGGGAAACCCAGCAACATCTTTATTATGATCCTGACCCCCAAACAGGGACACGGCCCCCATATTCAACTCATGTCCAGTATTACCGGTTTGCTGAACCGGGGAGAGGTGCGGGAAGCGGTTTTGAATGCGGAAACAAGTTACGAAGTGCTGAGAATATTGAATCGGGCTCAGGAAGAGAATCAGGCACAGAATCAGAAAAAAACCCGGAGCTGAACATTATAGGGGAATGTGGAGCTTTTGCACAGCGCCTCATTCCACCATATTCTGGTTCCTCTCGGCTCATTCGGGCTCATTTCAGAACAGAAGATATCAGGGCTTTATAAACACCCTGCCGTCTTCCACCTTCACCTCATAGGTTTTCAGATTCTGTGTTGCAGGATAATCAATAACGGCTCCGGTTTTAATATTGAACCGGCTGCCGTGCTTTTCGCAAAACACCTTATCCTTCATGACAATTCCTTCCACCAGAGGACTGTATTCGTGGGAGCAGGAACCCTGGGTACAGTACACTCCGTCATCCAGTTTATAAATGGTGTACACATGCCGGCCAACCTTTACCTCTTTAGAGGTTGTGAAGCTGTCCACATCTGCAACATCCACCCAGCTTCCTTTCTTTTTCTTAGATAATAAGCCCATTTTGCCCCCTCTACAGCACCGGAAATTCCGAATCCCCCGGGTGAAGATCCGGCAAAAAAACAGGGCTGTCTGAGTTTCCTTCGTAGACAGCCCCCGTTTCAATTCACAGCCGGCCTTTCAGCCTGCGATGTATTTGCTGACGGACATCGTCCTGCATTTTTTCCGGGAGACCGGTAATCAGGTCTTCAAAATATCCGAGAATCAGCATTTCACGGGCTTCTTCTCTGGAGAAACCACGGCAGCGGAGATAATAAATCTGCTCTTCATCTATTCTTCCGGTGGTTGAACCATGGGAACATTTTACATCGTCAGTTTTAATATTAAGGCTGGGAATACTGTCTGCGTGTGCACCGTCGTTCAGCACCAGATTATTATTGGTGAGGTATGCGTCGGTACCCCTGGCTTCATGGTTCACATCTATAAGCCCCTGAAACACGGTTTCCGCTTCATCCCGGATTGCACCTTTGTAATAGGTGCGGCTGGAGGCGTGTTCACCCTTATGGTGTTGTACGGTGCGCATGTCGATGTGCTGTTCATCATCGGCGAAATAGATTCCGTCAAGATTCAAATCGCTTCCACTGCCGTCAAGTGCGAACTCCACCCGGTTTTTTACAAAGCCTCCACCCAGAATTCCCTCAAAATGAAAAAGTCTGGCGTCCCGGCCCACGGTTCCATACGCCTGGTAGAACGCAACCACTTCATCGCTGCTCTCCTGGAGCACGCTTACACCCAGATCGGCGGCATCGTCCACCAGGTACACTGCGGAAACGTTCTGCAGATGTCCGCCCATTCCCTTGAAGCGAAGGGCCATACGGGCTTTGCTCATCTGTTCGGCAATTACCACAACAGTGGCATGTCTGCTCACATCTTCGCCCAGGGAATGCCAGCAAAGTTCATGAAGCTCATCCGACTCACTTCCCCGGGGTACGTGAAGCACGAAAATATCCTCAGAAAGAAGAAGATTCCACAGGGAGAGCTTGTTGGGGGAATCGTCCCTCAGATGCTCAAGGGCTTTAAACACCCGCTCCAGGACGGCATCGGGGAGCGACGCCCCCCCTTCATTGAGAAGATCGTTAAGGCGGTGAATACCTCCGCTCTTGATCTCTGCAGATGTATTCTCCCTGAGTTCTGCGTCAGGATGGCCCAGATCATCCAGGTCGAAGACGGAGATATCGGTTCTGCGCCACTCCTCTTCATCTGTTGCGGGCCAGTGGGATTTATTAAATATGGGGAGTACGCTGTTGCGGTACTCCCTGATTTTTTCATGATCCTTAAGATTCTGTATGTACTGTGTCACCCTACCGACCCCTCCATCTCGAGTTCAATAAGTCTGTTCAGCTCAATGGCATATTCCATGGGCAGCTGCTTCACCAGAGGATCCAGGAAGCCGTTTACAATCATCATTGCCGCTTCCGTCTCGGAAAATCCCCTGCTTTGGAGATAAAACAACTGCTCCTCGGAAATTTTGCTGACCCTGGCTTCATGTTCCATGGATACATCCGTTGAATCGATTTCCATGTAAGGATATGTATTGCTCACTGAATCGGGATCCAGAATGAGGGCGTCGCACACCACATTGCTCTTGGCGTTTTTAACTCCTTCCTGAACGCGTATAAGTCCGCGATAGGAACTGATCCCGCCGTCCTTGGAAATGGACTTGGAGGTAATCATGGAACTGGTATTATCCGCAGCATGAACAATCTTTCCACCGGTATCCTGTTCCTGTTTTCCGCCGGCAAAGGCTATGGAAAGCACTTCACCGTGAGCGCCTTCGCCCTTCAGGTGGATAGCCGGGTATTTCATGGTCCGCTTGGACCCCAGGTTTCCGTCCACCCACTCCACCACGGAGTTCTTATGGGCAACGGCCCGTTTGGTAACCAGGTTGTAAATATCGTTTGACCAATTCTGAATTGTTGAGTAGCGGACCCGCGCCCCTTCGAGAGCGATTATCTCAACCACCGCGGAGTGGAGACTTTCGGTTGAATATATCGGAGCCGTACAGCCTTCAATGTAGTGAACAAAGCTGTCCTCATCGGCAATAATCAGGGTTCGCTCAAACTGGCCGAAACTTTCAGAGTTAATCCGGAAATACGCCTGGATGGGAATATCCACCTTTACACCCTTGGGCACGTATACGAAACTTCCTCCGGACCAAACCGCAGAATTAAGGGCTGCGAATTTGTTGTCGTTATAGGGTATGATGGTTCCGAAAAACTTCTTAACCAGTTCGGGATGGTTGAGAACCGCATCCTCGGGTGAAGTGAATATTACACCCTTTTTTTCCAGGTCTTCACGAATATTGTGGTACACCATTTCAGAGTCGTACTGGGCGCCCACACCCGCAAGGAACTTCTGTTCCGCCTCGGGAATACCAAGACGGTCATAGGTTTCCTTGATATCCTGGGGAAGATCATCCCAGTTGCGCTGCTGTCCGCCCTCATTGGATCGGGCGTAATACACAAACTCATCGAAATTGATATCACTGAGATCCGCACCCCAGTTCGGCATTTCTTTTTCCCGAAACGCCTTGAGACTCTGAATCCGGAAATCGGTCATCCACTGGGGTTCGTTTTTCTCCCGGGATATTGCCCGCACGATATCTTCATTCAATCCCTTTTGGGTTTTGAATACAGATTTGTCGGGAAATGAAAAACCATATTTATAATCGTCCAACTGGACTGTGCTTGGTTCACTGCTCATTTACGGCCTCCTCTGGTATACCGTACTGCTCACGGACCCAGTCGTACCCCTTGTCCTCAAGTGTTTCGACCAAGTCTTCGCCGCCTGACGTTACTATACGTCCGTCAAACAAAATGTGCACGTAATCAGGCTTGATATGATTCAGTATCCGCTGGTAGTGGGTGATGATAATTGAACCGAAGTCAGGGCTCCGGAGGCGATTCACACCCTTGGCTACAACCTTCAGGGCATCGATATCCAAACCCGAGTCAGTTTCATCCAGGATTCCAAATGCGGGTTTGAGCATCAGCATCTGGAGAATCTCCATCCGCTTCTTTTCCCCGCCGGAGAAGCCTTCATTCAGATAGCGGTTAATAAACTGCTGATCCATATCTAAGAACTTCATGTTCGCCCTGAGATCCTTTACAAAGCTCCGGGCTTTCTTACCATCTTCAACCTCATCCTGGATTTCCGTTGCCCGCTTCAGAAAGCGGCCCACGGTAATGCCGGGAATCTCCACAGGATACTGGAATGCCATGAACAGTCCTTTCCGGGCTCGTTCATCCACATCCATCTCAAGAACATCTTCACCGTCCAAAAGAATCTGTCCCGCAGTAACCTCATATTTGGGATTCCCCATAATTACATGGCTTAAGGTGCTTTTCCCCGCGCCATTCGGGCCCATAATTGCGTGAATTTCGCCGGTCTGAATGCTGAGATTCAAACCCTTCAGTATTTCTTTTCCTTCCACATTTGCGTGAAGTTCTTTTATTTCAAGTTTCATTTCAGTTCCTCCGTCGGCCGTCGGGCCAGCGCATCAATCTCCACCCTGGGTATACATGCGAGCGCCTTTTTACAGGCCTCTCACTCTGATCATTCTCTCTGATCATTCTATCTGGTCTTTCTTCCGAGCTGTTACTTCAAGGCTCTCTATATGGGATACCCCAATTCAAGCCGGGCTTCTTCGCTCATAAACTCCAGATTCCAGGGGGGGTTCCATACCACCTGCATTTTTACATTTTCAAGCCCGTAATCCTGGGCAAGAACCCCTCTCATATCAGCCTCAATGGTGTCCGCAAGGGGACAGCCGGGCGAAGTGAGGGTAAAATCTATCTCTGTGCTTTCATCCGTGAATTCAATCCGATATATCAGACCGAGATCCACAATATTAATTCCGATCTCCGGGTCGAGTACTTTTCTCAAGGATTCCAGGATATCGCCTTTACTTGCAGCCATCTATTTCTCCGTTTGTATGATGTTCATATACCCTGTATATACCTTACTAAATAAGTCAGGTATAATCAAGAATATTCTGTCTCTGACAACAAATTCGGGGAGCATATATTTTGAAAACTTCCGATGTTTTATAACATACTATGAGAGGTTGGTTAAGTCACTATGAAAGCAGAAACAAAGATCCTCAGCGTATTGGCTCATCCGGATTCAGAGAGCTACTGTGCCGCCCTCCACCGGGAATTCTCTCTGGCGGCGGAGGCAGTATCCGTAGACCTGTACCGGGATAATTTCGATCCCCGAATGGAGCTCAGTGAGATGCGGAGGCATATTCCCATAGACGAACCGGCCAGGGGATATATTCAACAATTGAGCTCTGCCAGACACCTTGCGGTCTTTTTCCCCGATTGGTGGGGCGCTGAGCCGGCCATATTTAAAGGATGGCTGGACAGGATACTCCGTCCCGGTATCGCCTATGACCGCAACGAGGGTCGGAATCCGGGCATGGGCAGTTCCGCCCGCACCCACGGACTGCTGAAGGAGACAGGGTTCACGGTTATTATAACAAGTGACAATGATCCTTCTGAGACGCCGGAAACTCTGGAAATCTACCGTCGACGCTATATTACCGGGATAGGGAATTTTTGCGGCTTTCACAGCGCAGAACTGAAATTTTTCGGTCCCGTGAGAACTTCGAAGCTGAAGCAGCGTCGCCTGTGGCTGGACGAAATGAAACAACTTGGAGCAGACCTCCTGGAAAACCCGGAAGGAAGAGAGGATACCTCCGTTCTTTAAAACTCATCAAATGGCAGGGGAAAGAGTTCTTTAAAGGAGAGGTCTCTGCGCTGCTCTTTGTGGTTTACCATAATAATGGGAAAATCCGGTCCGCAAAATTCCGCCAGAACCTGACGGCAGATCCCGCATGGAGGCGTCAGCGGCTCATGCTCGGTATACAGCACCAAAAATCCGAAATCCCTGCTGCCGAAATTACTGATTGCAGACGCAACGGCAGATCTTTCGGCACACATGGTTCCGCCGAAACTTCTGTTCTCGATATTCACCCCGGGAACAAAGAGTCCCCGGTCATTTAAATAGAGGGCTGCGGATACGGCAAAATGGGAATACGGGGAGTATGTTTCCCCGTTCTTGGTTCTGGCCAGCTCAATGCCCTGCTGAATTAATTCATCGCTGAAATCATGTACAAGCATGGAATAGCTCCTTTTTTCCCATATCTTCAAATACTTTAGCGGGAAATTGTCCTGATAAAATTGACAAATCCATGAAGAACACAGAATAATCGATATTGATGCAGTATAACACTGGCATTGACTATTTTTTTGATATTTGCATGATGTTTCATCAAAAGGGCCAAGTATGGAAGAAGAAAAATATCTGGTTATCGTCGAATCACCGACGAAAGCCCGGACAATCAGCCGATTTTTACCGAAAAACTTTATCGTGGAAGCCAGCATCGGACATGTCCGTGACCTTCCCCAAACCGCCTCGGATGTACCCAAGAAATACAAGGGCCTGGACTGGGCCCGCCTGGGCATCGACGTGGAGCACGACTTTGCCCCCCTCTATATAACCCCGAAAGGTAAGGGAAAAATCATCAACGAGCTGAAACGGAAAATGAAAGAAGCGGACGCCGTTTACCTTGCAACTGATGAAGACCGTGAAGGGGAAAGCATCAGCTGGCATCTTGTTCAGGTACTGAAACCGGAAAAGAAAAAGGTCGCCGTTAAGCGAATGGTTTTCCATGAAATTACCAAGAAAGCCATCAGCGCCGCCCTGGAGGACACCCGGGATATAGATATGGACCTGGTGAAGGCCCAGGAAACCAGGCGTATTCTGGACCGGTTGTACGGCTTTACCCTCTCACCCCTTATCTGGAAGAAAATCGCATACGGCCTTTCAGCCGGCCGGGTGCAGAGCCCCGGCCTCCGGATGATCGTAGAACGGGAACGGGAGCGGATTGCTTTCAAAAAGGCCGTGTACTGGGATATCAAAGCCAAACTCAGCGCTCCGGAAACCAAATCTCCGGATCAGTTCGAAGCAAAACTGATCAGCTATGAGAACACCCGTCTTGCCACCGGAAAAGATTTCGATTCCATCAGCGGTGAACTGATAGAAGGGCGGAATGTCCTGGTTATGGACGAAGAATCCGCCCGCAAACTTGAAGATGATATCCGCAAGACCGATTGGAAGATTATCGATGTAAGCGAGAAGGAAACCACCAGCCGGCCATCTGTCCCTTTTATCACATCCACCCTTCAACAGGAGGGGAATAGAAAGCTGAATCTTACCGCCCGGGAAACCATGCGTACCGCACAAAAACTGTATGAGGAAGGGCTTATTACCTACATGCGTACAGACAGCCCGACCCTCAGCAGCGAGGCCATCGCCGGGGCACGGGAAACTGTGGAATCCTTATACGGGAAGGAATACCTGAGCGAAAAACCCCGGCAGTACAGCAGCAAGGATGAGAGCGCACAGGAAGCTCATGAGGCTATCCGGCCTGCAGGATCTCAGTTCACCCATCCTGACGAAACCGGATTAAGCGGAAAAGAGAAAGCTCTGTATGAAATCATCTGGAAGCGGACCCTGGCCACCCAAATGGCGGATGCAAAAAAGTCCAGCACCACGGTAAAAATCCAGGCCGGCGAAGCGGTGTTTCAGGCGAATGGCACCAAGATTCTCTTTCCCGGCTTTCTAAAGCTCTATGTAGAGGGAAAAGATGATCCCGATGCGAAAAAAGAGGACAGAGAGGTAATCCTTCCGGATGTGAAAGAAGGGATGGGCTGTGAAGTACATGAAACCGAAAGCCTTTACCATGAAACCAAGCCACCCGCCAGGTATACCGAAGCCAGTTTGATTCAAAACCTTGAAAAACAGGGAATCGGAAGGCCCAGTACCTATTCAAGCATTATCAGCACCCTGTTTGACCGGGGATACATCAGAAAGATCGCCAATGCACTGGCACCCACGTTTACCGGAGTGGGCGTGATCCAGTTTCTTGAGGATAATTTTCACTATCTTATTGAATACGGCTTTTCCTCGGAAATGGAAAGCACCCTGGACAGAATTGCCTCAGGGGAGATCGACCGTCTTCAGTATCTCAAGGGTTTCTACTCCGGAGAGAACGGTATTCGAACCAGGGTGGATGAGCGGGAAGACGCCATAAAGCCCGAGGAATCCCGGGTAATCAACCTTCCTCAGGCGGATGAGAATGTAGAAATACGGATCGGTAGATTCGGCCCCTATATAATTGCCAAGGACCCCGACGGAAATAATATCAACGCTTCAATTCCCGAAGAGATCGCCCCGGCGGATCTCAAGGAAGAGGATATTGAGGAAATAATTGAACTCCAGATCAAAGGCCCCGAACCCCTGGGAACCGATCCTGACAGCGGCGAACCTGTATACTGCCTGATCGGACGCTACGGCCCATATGTTCAACTGGGACAGGTTAGCGAAGAAGTCCCGAAACCCAAAAGGGCCGGGATTCCCAAGGGTCGCAGCCCCAGAGAGGTTACCCTTGAGGAAGCCCTCAAATATCTCAGTCTGCCCAGAACCCTGGGAGTACATCCGGAAACCGGAAATGAGGTGGTTGCGAACGTCGGACGATTCGGTCCCTTTGTGGTCCATGACGGAGATTTCCGCAGCCTGAAGAAAGATGATGATGTCTACAGCATACAGCTTCCCCGGGCCCTGGAAATCTTGGCAGAAGAAAAATCCAGAGGACGGCAGAGGAGCAAACTGATCCGGGAGCTGGGGGAGTTCGAGAAGAAGAAAGTCGCGTTGTACGACGGCAAATACGGGCCGTATATTAAATACGGAACCAAGAATATATCCTTGCCGGATGATCAAAAGACAGAGGAAGCGTTGAAAGCACTGACTATTGAAGAAGCCGGGAAGATTATTAAGCGGTAAAGCGTGTAAAAAAAGCTTCCCGGGGAAAGGAGGTAAACCCCGGAAAGCCCAAAAGGAGAATGGATAGGCTCGGCTCTCTGACCTTCCATATTCAATAACACCCCTTATCCGTTCTGGTAACAAAATGGCAGAATAATTTTTAAAATCCTTCCAGATAATCACTTCGGTATTCCCGGCGAAATTCATCAACCTCCGCCAGGAGAGTTTGCAGCAAAGCATATAGCCGGTTAATTTCTTCTATGCTTTCCTTGTTTTCCTCAAATTCCAGGGAACTGAAACGCTCATTGATTACCGTTGAAAAAATAACGCTGCCGAGAGTTCTATAGGTTCTGGCACTGGTTGCGGCTATATACATTG
>NZ_JBXWXS010000018.1:0-23332 GCF_059431795.1 Salinispira sp. | reverse complement strand
ACCTTGCAATTACCATTACATAGCATGAGTCGTTGACCCATGAGGCGGTGCCGGGACTGGATGTGGGGATCCGGTCAGCGGCGTATGGAAACATTTCCACCATTTTTGGAAATGTTTCCACCTCCTTCGGTTTTGTTGGCGCTGGAGCATTTAGCTCCGGCATTTTTCCTGTGCAAACCGTCCATGGGTCGGGACTCATTTTTACCATCTCTACCCGTCTCCAGATCCGGCATTTCGCCGGATATCGCGGGTTCAGGGATTCCCTCCTGATACTCGGCATTCTGCCGCTTAAATAGTGAATACTGCTTGATGGGTCGGGGTGAAAATGATCCATCAAGCGTGGCATTCAATCCCGTTCGTTGAACGGGCCAGAAGTTTTAGGAGGTTTCGAAATGAAGAAACTGTTAACTATGGGGATAACAGTTCTTGTAACAGCGCTGCTGATTGCAAGCTGTGCAAATCCCTTTGTAAATGAGGATGGAGAAACTGCAGCTGTCAGCGATTTGACTGTTAGCTCCATCACTCACAACTCAGCGGAAGTATCGTGGGTTGAACCTGAAGAAGGGCTTTACAGTGATGTGCAAATTGTTGTTAGCACCACTGATGCTGAAGATCTGGTTCTTCAACAAGCAAAGTCAGAGGATGGAAACGGTTCAGTAGCTTTGACTGAGCTTGCGGCTGAAACTGACTACACTGTTGCGGTAAGTCTTGTGGCATCAAACGGAGCAATTACTCCGGAATCAGTGTCAGAGGAATTTACTACTTCTGCCGCTCCTGAAGAAGAAGTGGCAACAACTTTCACTGTTTCTACTATTACAATCACTGGTATGGCAGCATACAATGGAGATGAAGTTGCATTGACAGGAAGTGCAAATTGGCTGGATGATTTCCAAGGTTGGGACTCACCTTACAAAGAAACTGTATCTGGTGGTGAAGTTACTTTTACGCTGAATGTTGAGTTGGATCCGGAAATGTTGGGTGACTACCAGTGGAAAGCAATATCGGATGATACCTGGACTACAGTAGCACCTTTGCATGATAACCTTGGTGGATTTGATAATGCCGATTTATCAGGGATGCCGTCAAGTGTGGAGAATGGGAAGATTTATAAAATCTCAATCGATAACACCGAAGGTGCAGAAGATATCACTGCAACCGAATCGACGACTGTTGAGCTGTCTACAATTACAATCACCGGTCTGGCTGCATACAATGGAGATGAAGTTGCATTGACAGGAAGTGCAAATTGGCTGGATGATTTCCAAGGTTGGGACTCACCTTACAAAGAAACTGTATCCGATGGCGAAGTTACTTTTACACTTGATGTTGAACTCGATCCGGCCATTTTTGCTGATTATCAGTGGAAAGCGATCACCGATGATACCTGGACTACAGTAACTCCATTGCATGATGACCTGGGCGGTTTTGATAATGCAAATCTAAGTGCCCTTGATGGTTTGGATTTATTGATAGGTAATTCTTATGATCTATCGGTGGACAACGTTGAAGGTGCTGCAGACTTTACTAAGAATTAGAATTTAGGAGAACAACATGAAAAAAGCGTTACTTATAGTGACGGCTCTGTTGCTTGCAGCAATACCTGTGTTCGCACAGTCAACTGTGAGCCTTGAGCTGCCCGATGAGCTTGAACTGGTATTCCGCTATGAAAATGCGGATGCCGAATCTGTAAATATTGCGGGAGGATTCCAGGGCTGGGATCAGGAAGCGACTCCCATGGAAGAAGTTGAAGAAGGCGTGTGGGAGTACCGACTTGCAGTAAGCAAATCCGACAACCTCACCTTCAAATATGTTGTTGACGGCGAGTACCTCTCCAGCATGGAAGGGTTGGCTCCTGCAACCACTGAAGACGGTTTCGGCGGGAAAAATGGAGTTGTAGCCGTTGCTGAGCTTGCTGCTGCAGGCGGTGAAGAGGACGATGTGTTCCGTACCAGCCTCACTTTCGGCACCTTCACTCAACTTTACTCCAAAACCAATTTTCTCACCACTTCCATTGCTCCAGGAGAAGATGGTGAATACATGAGAGGGTTTGAAACCAGCAACAGCGATATTGTTGGAAAGAGCTACTGGAAATTGACTGCAGGAATTCTTCCCGGAATTGATACCTTTCTTGAGCTGAAAGTTTTTGACGGCTCTATTCGGGTGTACGAGCAGGCTGCAGATGCAACCGCCGATCCGGAAAATCAAGTGGATCGGATTGTAACTGCTGCGGATGGTCTTGAAAATGTAGCATCTGCACTGTTCAGCCCATTCTATTCAATTGGCGGTGACAGTCGACCCGAAATTGGACACTTCAAAGCTGGACTGGCTACCGGCGTGGTTGAGCTTTCAACCGGCTACAACTTTGCAAAAAGCGATGAGTCCAGCCGTGCTCGAATCTGGCAGACCTTTGCCAATGACCGTGATGCTAACGACGGGTACCTGGAAATCACCAATGGTGAGAAAATCCAGACTCTGGGAACAGATGTGGGTCTTGACGCAATGATCGGTCTCACCAAGAGGGCAGGCGGACATGGTATCTACAGTTGGGTGGACGTGATGCTCAACGATCTTACTGCTACCGTCTTCTACAACTCCCTTGCCAACCGTCTGGATGACAATCAGCTGCGTTACTACGGATTTGATGCCATGCACACAATAGGTCTTGGAACCGACATCGCAATAGCCGATCTCATGGATATCAGTGTTGAGGCAATGACCACTCTTGATCCTGTCAAAGCCTACGATCCTGCTGAAGCAATTGCAGCTGGTTTCGACGGCTCTCTGGGGCTCGGAGACATATTCAACACAGGTTTCTATGCACGATGGGCCGGAAGCGATGTAACTACCATCTTCGGTGATGACAACGAAGGTACTACCGGTGCCAAGCTCGCTAAAGGTGTTTTCCTCGCGGGTATTTCTCCCTCCACCAAGCCTATCGATTTGCTGAAGGTGGGTGTGAACTACGATTTCAGAACTAATCATCTGTTTGATGGTGATGCACTTATTACTAACGAGTGGTATAGCGACAGCCTTACTGCAAACACCGTCCATAACCTGTATCCGTATATTGACCTGTATCTCGGCTCTGTTCTTCCTGTAACAATTGATGTGTCAGGTTACAGTGCAATGACCCTCACTACAGGTCCTTCAGATTTCAGTGTACGGGCAGCCGGTGGTTCAGTAGCGCTGAAAGAAATTGTACCTGTTCTTGCTAACGTGAAGCTTGGGTATGATTACTACAAATCCAACGATGACTGGGGTCAGATCTATGGTAAAGTTGAACTGACTGAACTTGCAGAAGGTCTGGATTACATCAATGTTGATCTTGCATACCTGAATGAAAACATTGTAACAGTAGCTCATGTTGGTCTTGCAGAAAAAGTAAAGGTTGATACATCAGTGGTTGTTCGACTTGCTGATGGGGAAACTTCACCCTTTGGTGTGGCCCTCGGTGGCGAGCTGACTCTTCCCGAAAACTGGCGAGGTGCAACCACATTCCTTCGAATGGGATATGATCTTGCTCCCTACAGCGGTGATGATGCAACAGCAGATGTATCTTTCGACGGAAACTATCCCGACAGTCTTGGCGGTCAGGGAGAGGCCTTCCTGAGCTTTGGTATCGGCTGGGACTTCTAAGGAGATGATTATGAAAAAAGGAATTATATTTGCAGCACTAATCGTGCTGATACTCGCTGTGAGTGGTTGCGGAAACGTACTGCACAATGCAGGTGGAGTTCAGATGGCGAAACTTACTGCCGTTAACCTGCCTGAAGACGGTACCTACGCAATCAGAGGGCAGGTAATGGGTTTTGAAGACACTCTCGAAGAAGATGCGGATTTTATCGCAACCTATGTTGTAGAATCCAGCGATGGAACTGCAGAATGGACCTTCGACCCTGCGGTTGAATTTCCCCTCGACCAAGGTAACTTCAAGATTTATCGAATTGCTGCCGGCGAATGGTGGCAGAATGTTCCATGGAATTCTGACTTTGCAGACACAGGCTTTGGAAATGAAGTGAATATTTTCGATGCTGAAGGAATTACCGTTGACGGTGCCGCATGGAATATTGAATGGGATGCATCAAAAGAATGGGAAGAAGTGCTTACAGCTACCAAACCCTAAAAATTATAATGCATAACATTTAATCGTAATTCTTAGACCGGCCACTTATGGGCCGGTCTTTTTTGTAAGTCTCACAAAGGAAGCGATTATGAGAATATACAAAACATACGCAATATTGTTCTCAATGTTTATTGTGCTCAGTATTTCAGCCTGCAAAAACCCGGCGAACCCCGGTGATAGTGACACGGAGACGGGTAGAGACTATTCTTCACGTCCATTGGAAAACGCACCGTATGTTCTTGATGATCCGTTTCATTCTTCTTACACCATGCCCGGACCCAATGAACAGGGAGGTGGAGAGTACTTATTTACTCTGCCTGACACGGTGTTGAATACTGTACACATCGCCGGTGATTTCAATGATTGGAACTCTTCCAGCCATCAAATGAAATTCGATGAAGATCAGAAATACTGGTGGATTGTGCTCAGTGGTATTTCGGCCGGAACAGAGTATAAATTTGTGCTTTCAGATGAGAACTTGGATCAGGAGCCTGTGTGGGTTGGCGACCCCTATGGAAGGGCATTTAGAAATGACGGTGGTAACAGCTTTATCGTGTCTACAGATTATTCATGGACGATTAGTGACTTTTCCCCAATCCGGCCTGCAAAGGAAGATTTGGTAATTTATGAGATGCATCTGGATGATTTCACCCGGGAAGATTCAAATATTACCACATCAGGGATCATTAACCGTGTTATCGAAAAGATCCCGTATCTTGTAGATTTAGGGGTGAATGCTGTGGAAATTATGCCCATACAGCATTGGCCCGGTGGCTGGTATTCCTGGGGGTATAACAATTCAGGTTATTTTGCCATTGAATCCTCGTTAGGCAGCACAGAAGCCAATGCGTTTACCGAATTCAAGGCTCTTGTGGATGAATTGCATCAACAAGATATCGCGGTTATTCTTGATGTGGTTTACAATCATACTGCCAATAGTGAAAACCATCTATGGGCAATTGATGAGGAAAGCTATTTTGAGGGCGAAACACCCTGGGGTAACCGGCTGGATTTTACCAATGAATACACCCAGAAGTTTTTTCTAGACAATATGAAATTTCTTATGGATGAGTTCAAAATTGACGGTTTCCGCTTCGATGCGGTGGATTACATTGATGTGGTTGATGGTCTGTTTCCTCTCATTCAGCAGCTGGTGGAGAACGGATACGATGATTACTACTATATCGCCGAGCAGTTTGATGGTTGGGTGAGCGATCGTATTGGCGATTTCAATGCATCTAACGGACAGTCAATCATATCCAGCTGGGGGGCAAACTATAAGATTGCCGCTTGGAATGCCCTTGAAAGCAATAGTTCCGCCGGTCTCGGAAGTGCCCTATATTATATAAATGCCGGTAATTGGGCCCAAAGGCCTGCAGACATGATTAATTTCGTGTCTTCCCACGATGAAGGTACCCTCTGGTCACAGCACAACGGTACAGTTGGAGACAGAAAGTTCAGCCTAGACGAGGTTGCTTTGGGCCAGACTACCCTGTTTACCTCCCTTGGAGTTCCAATGATGTGGATGGGGGATGAAATCTTGCGGGTGCATTACGGCAACAAAACCCCGTCGGATTATCCTTATGACAACATAGATAAGAATGCCAATCTTGTTGAGTGGGACACGTTATACAACAATGCTTCTACCGGCGATGATAGCCTGGAAATGTATGAGTTTATGAAAGGTCTTATTGAGTTGCGCCTGGGTAACGATAATCTTACGCCCGCGACTGAGGCGGAGATGGATCACAGTTGGGCGTATGAACCCTGGCAAATAGGAAATGATGAGGATGTGATTGCTTACAGCTACGGAGGCAGCTCCGATCCTGCAATTCTTGTGGTTCTCAATCAGGATGCTGCCACAAGTGTTAATGTGGCCTTTCCCTCGACTGGAGATTGGGATCTGATTGTTGAATCATCAACTCTTAAGGTTGATCTGACCACTCCCATTTCGACCGTAGATGTGACCGGTGGAACTCATTCCATCAGCATTGGTGCAGATGAAGCATTAGTGTATCGAAAGCAGTAGCAGCAGCAGTGCAAACTCCGCCCGTATTTACGTGGGGCCCTGATTTTCGTATCATATTCTCTGGAGCCTGTTTCCTACGGACCGGGCTCCGGGGAGGTATGATGTTCCATACGATTAATATCCAAGCGAAGAAGGCTCGGCCCGTGGCTGGACCTGAAATAATCCGGCGGTCTGCGCTGCTGTGTGCGGCGGTAATTCTTCTTTTTGCTGGAGCACACGCTGCTGTGTTTGCCGACGGAAGCGGTGAGACGGGAGATGCAGATGCCGCTGAAGGCCCGGGCAGCAGGGATGAGGTACATATATCCCAGAGCGAAGTTACCAGCTATGTTGCGGCAAGCGAAGCGTTCAACCCCGACAGGAATTTCGCCCAGGTGTTGAAGGCGGAAGCACGCCGGGCGTCCGACGGTTCATGGACTGTTTCGGTGCGGCTGGACCATAACGATGAGATCCTCACCGACGGCAGCGAACACTACGCCGATCGCTGGCAGGTGGTCGACCCCAGGGACAACTCGGTCATTGCCGAACGGGTGCTATGGCATCATCATATCAATGAAATGCCCTTCACCAGGTCCCAGTCGGGCATAGAAATAGACGGCGGGCTCAGCTATGTACTTATCCGTGCTGCCTGCACCCACCACGGATTCGAGGGGAGGCAGGTTAAGTTGTTTCTCCCGGGTTCCGGTTCCTGAGCATCTGTAGCGTGCACTTTTTCTTGTCCAGAAAGGGTACTCGTATTACATTAATATCACATTATGAAATAATCTTGCTGGAATGCTGCCAGGGTATGAGTAATTCCGGTGCCTTTCGGTCTGGTACCTACAGGGCCCGCCTGGAACTATGTGGGCTCAGCGGATGCCGGCTTTCGGGCAGGGGTTATGAATCGGATTGATACTAACGGAAAGGTGCAGATGAAGGGGCAGAGGAAAATGACAGGAGCCGATGGAACATCCGGGCATATTCACAGAGAGCCCTCGTGTATGAGAACAGAACTTGGCCTGGTTCACAGGGAGCTGTTCGCGGCGGGGAGCAAAACCTACTACAATGCCACCCGCTTTTTTCCCCGTGAGTTAAAGAAGAAGGTAACCCTCCTGTATGCGTTCGTGAGGAAGGCGGACAGTCTGGTGGATGATATTCCTCAGGATGAGCCGGGGTTTCGCCGTTTCTGCAGCGATTTCCAGGATCTGAGGCACGCGTATTCCCGGAACCCTGATGCGGTTTTGCAGGTCGGGGTGGATCCGGTTATCGCCGGGTTTGTAGAGCTTGAGGCGGTCTGCGGTTTTGATCCGGCCTGGGCGGATGCGTTCCTCTACAGCATGGAACTGGACCTTCATAAGAGCGAATACAATTCCCTGGATGAGACATTGGAATATATTTACGGTTCTGCTGAGGTAATCGGCTTGTTCATGGCCCGAATTATGGAGCTTCCGGACGAAGCTCTGTACGGGGCGAAGATGCTGGGCCGGGCCATGCAGTATATTAATTTTTTGCGGGATATTCATGAGGATATCGGTCTGGGCAGGCGGTATATCCCCCTGGAGAATGTTCCCTTCGATTCCCTGAAAGAGGCAGACACCCGTAAGTATCCCTCGGAATTTGAGGCGTTTATTCGCAGGGAGCTTCAGAGGTTCACTTCGTGGCAGGAGGAGGCGGATGCCGCCTTTGCCTATATTCCCCGGAGCTTCCGGATCCCGGTGCGGACAGCAAGCGACATGTATTTGTGGACTGCCGAACAGATTTATACCGATCCATGGGTCATTTACCGCATGCAGGTGAAGCCCTCGAAACCGAGAATTATGCTCCGGGGGATTGCGAATATGCTCCGGGGGGGAATGCCCAGGAAGATTGCCTATGCGACACATTGATACTGCGGTTATCGGAGCCGGCTTCGCCGGGCTTGCGGCCGCCATGGATTTGAAGTCTGCCGGACTGGATGTGGAAGTATTCGAGAAGCGGGAAGAGCCCGGGGGTAAGGCATATTCGTTTACTCTGGGGGAGTACCGTTTCGATGCCGGGCCCAGCTTGTTCACCCTTGCCTCCTATTTCGAGGATCTGTTCCGCCACAGCGGAGCGGATTTCAGGGAGTATGTGAATATTATCCCTCTGGATCCCATTACGAAGTATTTTTTCGCCGACGGCAGCAGAATGAATAGCCGTCCCATGCCGGGCTTTTTGGACGAGGTGGAAGCTCTTGCTCCGGCGGATACAGCGGGTATGGAAAAGTACATGGCTCATGTACGCCGGATTTATGAAATATCCGAGGACCTGTTCCTGCGCAATCCCCTGAGTCACTGGAAGAAGGGCGGGCCGGTGAAGGCGGTAAAAAATCTGGCTCTGCTCACGGGCATAGATGTATTTCGCACCATGCATCAGGCGAACGCTTCCTTTGTGAAAGATCGCCGGCTTGTGCAGCTTCTCAACCGTTTTGCAACCTACAACGGTTCCAGCCCCTACAAGGCTCCGGCGGCCCTGAACTGTATTGCCTGGGTGGAGCACGGTAAGGAGTGTTACGCCCTCCGTGACGGTATTGCATCCATCCCTAAAGCCATGGAACGGCGTTTGAAGGAGATGGGTGGCTCGATCCACTACTCTTCAGAACTCACCGGAATTGAAAATGCTCCGGGTAATCTGCGCTCCGATGATTCCCGTGACGAGAAATTCCGCTCCGATGATTCCCGTACCGGGAAATTCCATAGCAATAGTCTCCGTGCAGGAGGACCCTACATTCTAAACTTTGCCGACGGCAGCCGCATCAGCGCCCACAGGATTGTCTCCGACGTGGATGTTCTCCATTGGTATGAAGATATTGTGCGCACGCCGGATCTGAAGTCTGCCAGGCGCTACCGCCGGGAACCTTCAAGCTCCTCTGCGGTGGTGTTCTTTTGGGGAGTGGAGCACAGCTTTGACCGGCTGGGCTTGCACAATATTTTCTTCTCCGGAGACTATAAACAGGAGTTCGATGAGATCCATGCAAAAAGCAAGCTTCCAGAAGACCCTACTGTGTACGTGAATATCGGGTCCAAGTTCACCCCGGAAGACGCTCCCCCGGGGGGAGAAAACTGGTTCGTGATGGTGAATGCGCCGTATCATACCCAAGGCAGAGAATGGCAGGCGGAGGTGCATCAGCTCAAGCAGCGGGTTCTCGGCCGTCTATCCCGGGAGCTGGGAAAAGATATTGCCTCCCTCATACAGGAAGAGAGAATTCTTACTCCGGACATTATCGAGAAGGAGACCGGAAGCTACCGGGGCAGCCTTTACGGAATCAGTTCAAACACCATGACTGCGGCCTTTCGCCGGCATCCAAATCGATCCCCGTACTTCCCCGGCATGTATCATTGCGGGGGGAGCGTACACCCCGGCGGAGGAATGCCTCTGGCTGTGAGTTCCGGCCGCATAGCGGCCAGGCTGCTTTTGGATGATGTAGAAATCGGCAATGATTCCGCTGCCGGCCGCTTGAATGCTGCGGCTGGGAATGCTAATACTTAATCTGTGAGCCATGATTGCTTACGGACATCAACCGAGGATGGACAACCATGAAAACCTATGCATCGCTTATTACCCTGGCAGTTCTTCTGATCATGTATGTGGTGGGAGTCGCCGGACATCTGAGCTCGGCATTTTATTCGCTCATGCTTAAGCTCACCCCCTGGATTCTGCTCAGCTTTGCCCTGGTAACCCTGGGTCAGACGGTTCTCAGCAGCGGCCGTACGGCCCTGCAAAAGCGGAGAATTCTGCTTTGGGTGCTGATCACCTGGATTATGACCTACACTCTGGAGGTGCTGGGAGTGAAAACCGGACTGGTGTTCGGTGAGTATTCCTACGGCGGCACCTTGGGACCCCAGTTGTTCAATGTTCCACTGATTATAGGTCTGAACTGGGTAATTATCGTATATGGTTTGGCCGAGTCTCTGCGCACGGTTCGTTCCAGCCTGCTTCTGAGCCTGGTTCTGGTTCCCGCCGGTGCGGTCTTTTTCGATTTTTTCCTTGAACCGGTTGCCATGTCCCAACTGGATTACTGGAGCTGGGCGGGGAATACAGTACCCCTCCATAATTACATTGCCTGGGCGGTGATCAGTTTCGTGTTTGCGGTCCTCTATTTCTGGATGGTTCCCTCCGAGCCTTCCAGGGGTCCGGCCATGCGTTTTGCTTCTGGAGCCCCTTTAAGCGAGCATCAATCGGCAAACACCGACCCCGGGCTGTTGGCAGGGACCAAATTTGCTCAGGGTGTGGGCGTCCGCGAGGCCTCAGCGGCCGATCCGTCCCCTCTGGACCGCATCAGAGCCCGGACCGAGCGCTTTTTTCCAGGACTGTATGTAATTATCCAATTCCTGTTCATTCTTGCCTTGAATCTCATGCTGCCCCTTCTGGGAACGCTGTGAGTTAGGTATGGCTTTGATTCATCTGTACCGGAACTTAAGCGTCCCCTCCACCGAAATCGAGTTCGTCGCCAGCAGGGCGTCCGGGAAGGGCGGGCAGCATGTGAACACCACCTCATCGGCTGTCCAGCTGCGCTTTCATATTCCCGAATCATCCCTTCCCGAACATGTGAAGGCCAGACTGCTTGCCGTATCCGATTCCCGCATTACATCGGAAGGCGTACTGCTCATCCGCAGCGAGACTGAGCGCAGCCAGAAACGCAACCGAGACGATGCACTTGAGCGTCTCAGGGAATTCTTTCGCCATGCTCTCAGACCGGTGAAGACCCGCCGACCCACCCGACCGGGTAAAGCGGCGAAACAGCGGCGCCTGGATTCGAAAAAACAGCGGGGACGCCTTAAACAGGGACGCAAGCCGCCGCCGGGACCTGAGTAGGCCGGGGCGCACCTTCCTCAGCGTTCTTATCCCAACGCACCTTCCTCAGCGTCCTTTCTACAACACTCCTTGCCCACGTCACAGCCCGGTGTTCAGAGGGGCCGCTGGAATTCAACGGGTTTCCCTGTATTCAGAGAGGCTGGGGCTCATCGGAAGCTTCATCGTTGTTCGGGGCTTGGGGGGAATGACCCATGGGGTCCAGGCCCAAGGGGTTCAAGATGGTATCCCGCAGACGGGCGCTTACCGTTTTGGCATTTTCAGGGCTTCCCTGAATCGGTTCATGGATTTCCATTCTGATCTTTGTGGGGATAATGCGCTTCTGTTTTTCGAACATTTCCCGGCTGTTAAAAATGGTGATGGGCAGGAAGAGGACGCTTTTGTGCGCCATGGTCCTGGGGCCTGCGGCATGGAAGCGACCGGGAACGCCTGACCTGCTCCTGGTCCCTTCGGGAAAGAGCACCATGCTCTTTCCCCCGATTACTCCATCCGCTGCCCGGGAGAGGGCTGTTACCGAAGCTCTGATGTCCTTTCTGTCGATAAACACCGAGTTCAGTGTGCGGATCCAGCTGTTGAAGAAGGGTACCCTTGCCAGCTCTTTTTTAGCGATAAACCCGGGGGTAAAGGGCAGATAGGCCATTAAAAGGGGAATATCGAAATTACTCTGATGATTGGCCACCACACATACCGCCCGGCCCCGGGGAATATTCTCTTCTCCCCGGATTTCCACCCTGGATCCGCCGCTGGCAATGAGGTGCCGGGCCCAGGATTGTGTAACCATGTGCACAAAGCCGCGTTTCAAACTGCCCAGTCCCGGCAGGCTGAGCAGCATCAACGGAATAAACAAAAGAATGGTAAAAAACAGCAAAAGCCACATCCATAAGAAAAACAGCACAGTTCGCAACATATTCATAACAGCAAATACTGCACAATCGTGCATAAATGCACAAGTGGGTGGATAGTATACCTTGATATTTCTTCACGGTGAATTAAGCTTTGAATATGGGAGAACCGAACCACACTTTCAGAATTCTGTTGGTGGATGACGAGCAAAATATCCTTAAATCACTTTCCCGCCTGCTCAAAAGCCGCAGCGAACATCGGGTAGAAACCGCAGGATCCGGAAAAGAAGCTCTCTCCAAAATGGAATCCCGTACTGCAGATATAATTGTATCCGATGAACGAATGCCCGATATGCGGGGGAGTGAACTCCTTACCCGGATCCGGGAGACCTATCCTGATACGGTGAGAATCATTATTACCGGCTATGCGGACACCCAGGCCATTCTCCATGCGGTGAATGAGGGGAATATCTACCGTTTTCTCAAAAAACCCTGGGATAACGATGAATTTCTTGAAGTAATCCAATCGGCCGCCCACCACCTGAGGATCAGCAGGGAAAACACCCGGCTTCAGAAGGAATTAGGTGTGCGCAACAGGGAGCTTGAGAAGCTTAACGGCGAACTCGAGGCCAGGGTGGAAAAGCGCACTGCCGAACTCCGCAAAAGCTATGCACGGCTGAAACAGGCATATGATGTGGTGAACCGTCAGAATGCTTCGGTGCTTGAGCTGATTCACAGCATTCTTCATTTCAGCCGCCCCTATCTGGCCTCCCGGGCTTCACGGGCTGCGGGTCTTGCCCGGCTGTTTCAGGGCTACCCGGGACTTGAAGAAAGTGAATATAACGCAATGAAAAACTCGGCCATGCTCCATACAGCCGGGGGACTGAAAGAAGAGAGCGATGCTGCCATGTCCTGGCGCGAACTTGCCCGATCCAGTGCTTCAATGCTTCATGGCTTTCACAGGCTGAATTCCTTCGGTGAGTTGCTCAAAAAAGCGGCTCATCCGGCGGCCGATCCCGAGGCCAGGAGTTCCGATGAGGCTGCTCCGGCCATTCTCAGGATGATACTGGATTTTGATGAACAGGTTCGATCCCTTGAACAGGATCCCGAAGCAGGCATAGACGGTCAGAGCATTATGGAGAGGGCATTTATGCAGGTAAGCGGTAAGGAAATTCCCCTTTCCGATTCGGCGGACGGCGAAGGAAAACGCGGCGAACTAACCGCCGCGGAGCATTGGTTTCTGGAGAAACTCCGGAAAAAGTTCGACTGGAAGGAACGGAAGGTGAAAACCCTCAGTGCCGACCAGCTGATCCCCGGCCAGCGGCTTGCCAGGTCGGTTCATCTTCAAACCGGTTCCATGGTGCTTCCCGAAGGCACCGATCTGAATGAGGAGCATATAGAAAATCTCAAGCGGATTTCCCGGCTTCTAAAGGAAGAGATATCCGTATTCTCCTGAGCGGTCCCGGAAAATCGGGGCCGATCTACCTGGTGTGGCCCGACCAGTCGGATGTGACCCGGGTTTGGCAATTTCCAACATAGCTGATTTGAGAAATTGCCCTTCAACTGAAACGATATGAAACACGGAATGAAACACGGAAATAGAAAAGCAGCGGATATTAAACATGGGGTGCGGAAGACTTCTCATGAAATGCATGCAATTGAAGATCTCTATCTATCCCTGCGCATACGCATTCTCGCTGCGGTCCTTATCCTGATTGCAGTATCGCTGCTCATTATTGAAATATCTCCCCAGAATGAAATTTCCCTGCCACGGTTGAGGATTATCCTGCTGATTCTGATCCCGGGAATTATGGGGCTGGTTCTGTTAATTGTGTATCCCCTGTATCGGCAACTGCGCCGCCTAGGCTGGGGGGAAACTGTCCGCCGGAATGTAATGGATGTTTTTGCCGGTGAGACGGGGGATATTCTCACCGATCTGATTCAAAATCTTGTTCAGGCTTCCGGAGCCAGATGCGGGGTTCTGGGCGTGTACAGCGGTGGAGAGATTGCAGAGCTGCGCTTCTGGTCGTCCCACGTGGAGGACCGTCTGCCCTATTCGGCAACCGAGTATGTATCCCCTGAGTTCCTCACAACTACGTTTAAGCAGTATGGGAGT
Source organism: Salinispira sp. (assembly GCF_059431795.1). Classification (NCBI taxonomy): domain Bacteria; kingdom Pseudomonadati; phylum Spirochaetota; class Spirochaetia; order Spirochaetales; family Spirochaetaceae; genus Salinispira; species Salinispira sp. Next base: position 9,416 of record NZ_JBXWXS010000018.1, on the reverse strand, counting down.
AAAAGTTCCACTGAAGCGGAAGATGTACCGGCCATGGAAGGAAGCAGGGGAGGAGTCTATATGCGGGTGAAAAAACTGCCCTTTTCCCTTCAGGAGGAAGAATCATCCCTGTGGGGTTTCATCAGTCTTATTGGGGGACTGAGAGGCAGGTTGGGTGTTCTAATGCTCATTAACCCCGGGGCTGCTCTCCCGGAGGCAAGTCTCCAGCTGGTAAAAGATACCATGGGCTTTCTTCAGCCCTATGTTCGGGAATTGCAGGGGAGAATAGAAGAAAAACTCACCCTGGCCAGGACAGTGAGAGAACGGCGGGAGTACGAAACACGCTTTTCCAATGTATTTGAGTATTCCCGGGACGGGATGATTCTGTGCGACTCCCGTGGATTAATTCTGGATATGAACAGTTCCGCCATGGAGATGACCGGAGTTGCCAATATTGGCGCAATAAGGGGGGAAGCTCTGGAGCGGGTGTTTCTCAATGGAATGAGTCAGGATGAACTGCTGCGCTTTCTCCACCGCTCCGATAATCAGAGTGAATTTGAAATGATGTTTCAGAACAGCCGGCGTGACCTGATCTACGGGTTGGTAAGCATCGGAGTGAATCGGAGGGCGGACGGGAAGGTCCGGGAGTTTTATCTGATTATTAAAGATATCACCCAGAGGATGAAGAGAGATTCCCAGATGATGAAGGCCAACGCCGAGTTGGAGCTTCTTACCCGAAGACTTCAGGAACAGCAGTCAACCATTATCCAGCAAGAAAAGCTGGCTTCACTGGGACAGCTGGCAGCCGGCGTGGCCCATGAGATTAATAATCCCCTGGGGTATGTTCAGAGCAATCTCTCCAGCATGAGCCATTTGCTCCGGGAGCACGGCGCTAGACTGGAAAACGAATCCCGAAATGAGCTGGATGAAATTCTCAGCGATTCCCGGGAAGGGATAGAGCGGATCGGCAGCATTGTACGTTCATTGAAAGATTTTTCCCATGTGGATGCGGACCTGCATCCGGTATACATGGATCTGCGCCGGGGCATTGAGGATACACTGACCGTTGCCAAAAATTTCTACAAGTACGTTGCAGAAGTGGATGTTCAGGATGATTTCGGGGAACGGATTCTCTGTTACGGAGAAAAACTGAGCCAGGTGTTTCTGAATTTAACTATTAATGCAGCCCAGGCAATTAAATCTATGAACCGTGACCATATGGGGCGTATCAGTATCCGCATTCGGCCGGAGGGCGGCAATGTCCAGATAGAATTTGATGATGACGGTCCGGGCATCGGTGAAGATGTTAAGGGGAAAATATTCGACCCTTTCTACACCACCAAGGATGTGGGTGAGGGCACCGGCCTGGGCTTAAGCATTTCCCGGGATATTATCGTGAATCAGCACCACGGCAGCCTGGACCTGGTGAAAAGCAGCCTGGGAGGCAGTTGTTTCAGAATTTCCATACCCATGGAACAGGAAGAGGACGCCCAAAACGCTGAGCCCCTGGAGGAGCTGTAATCAGTGGGAGAGCTGTAATCAGTGCAGGAGCTGTAATTAGCCGGCCTCCGGGGCTTTCGATCCCCGGATCTGTGCTGCACCCGCAAGCTCATTATCGAGAAACCACCGGGTACGACCGCGGCGGGCGTAGATTGCCGCCCCGGGATAGGAATTGGGGCGGGAGTCGCCGAACTCAGAGATTTCCTTCAGAACAGACGCCTTTGCTTTTCCGGTGACCAGATAGATCAGCTCTTCGCCGTTGTTGAGAATTGCCGGGCCGAGGGATATCCGCATCTGGCCGCTCTCCGGGTGACGGGCAGGAAAGCTGAGCTCGTTTCGCTTTGGAGGAAATGCACCGGGAAAGAGAGATGCGGTATGTCCGTCAGCGCCCAGTCCCAGGAGGGTGAGCCTGAATGAGGGGAGGCCGTTGCGCCGGGGAAGCAGGGATTCAAGTTCGCCGGAATAACGCCGGGCTTCTTCCTCCGGTTCTGCTTCGCCCCGAATAGGATGAATGTTCTCCCGGGGGATGGGAATGGTGGAAAAAAGGAGCCGGTTCGCCTGTCCGTAATTGCTTTGTTCATCTTCAGGCGGTACACAACGCTCGTCCCCCCACCAGAAATGGAGCTGCCCCCAGTCAATTAAATCCCGATACGGCTGTTCCGCCAGAAGCCTGAACAGCTTTAAAGGGGTGGAACCGCCGGAAAGACATATGTGTCTGGGCTGTGCGGATTCCTCGCTGATGCTCCGGAATATCCCGCCCAGCTCGACGGCCATCCGATACCCGTCCTGAAAAACCCGCACTTCTGCCTGTTCAAAGCTGTTCATCAATTCCTCCTCAGAGTTCACAATACTGGGTGTCTGTAAGGTTCTTACAGGGAAATCGCCAGCTTCGCCCGTCCCGGGAGAGCAGTTCATCCGCTTCCTTGGGGCCCCAGGTACCTGAGGCGTAGCCGAATAGGGAACGGGGGTCCTCCTTGAACTCAAGAATGGGCTGAACAAAATCCCAGCATGCATGCACCGCATCTGAGCGGGCAAACAGGGTGGCGTCTCCCCGGATGGCATCCAGAAGCAGACGTTCATATGCACTCAGCAAATCCTGCTGCTGAAGGTCGTTGTAATAAAAATTCATCGATACGGGACTGGTTTTGAATCCCGCACCGGGCTCTTTCAGGCTGAAGTTCATTCTAATTCCCTCATCGGGCTGAATCCTGATAATCAGGGTGTTCTTGGGCGAACTGTGGGCAAATTCCGGGTGAGGGGTGGACTTGAAATGAACTACCACTTCGGTTACCCGGGTGGGCAGGCGCTTGCCCGTGCGTACATAAATGGGTACTCCCTCCCAGCGCCAGTTGTTAATAAAGAGCTTAAGACCAACATAGGTTTCGGTCCGGGATTCTGGGTCAACCCCTTTTTCATCCCGGTATGAGGGAAGCTGCTCACCCCGTACATTGGAGCCGGTGTACTGCCCCAATACCAGGTTTTGCCGCAGGTCTTCGTGTGAAAGGGGCTTGAGGCTTTTGAGCACTTTGGATGCCTCGTCCCGAATAGACGGGGCATCGATTTTTGCCGGAGGTTCCATGGCGGTGAGAGCCAGGACCTGAAGAAGATGGTTCTGGAACATATCCCGGACGGCACCGGCTCCGTCGTAGTAGCCACCCCGCTTTTCCACCCCCAAATGCTCGGCGGCGGTGATCTCTATGTGATCAACAAAATTTCTGTTCCACATGGGTTCAAATACCCCGTTGGCGAACCTGAACACCAAAAGATTTTGTACCGTCTCCTTACCCAGATAATGGTCTATTCTGAAGATCCGGGGTTCATCGAAGTACTTGTGAAGGGTGCGGTCAAGCCGCGACGCGGATGCGCCGTCGTAGCCGAAGGGTTTTTCTACCACCAGCCGCTTCCATCCGGTTTCCTGGCCGGTGAGGCCGTGGGCATGCAGAAATTCGGGAATCTTATCGTAAAGGGAAGGGGGGGTGGAAAGATAATACAGCACATTTTCCCCGGCAGAATGGGTTTGGGAAAGGGCGTGAATCCTGCCGCCCAGAATGCCGTAGTCTTCCTGCTTCCCCGTATCGATACTGCTGTAATACAGATGGGAACGGAAGGATTCATCGGCATCTATGAGAGAGCGAAACTCTTCATCTGTCAACGTGCTCCTGCCCACCCCGAGTATGGCAAAATCTTCGGGAAGCAGAGCGTTTTTAAACAGATGAAGAAACGCTGGCAGGAGCTTTCGTTTTGTCAGGTCTCCCGAGGCTCCGAATATGACGATTACACAATTGTCTGAAACCATAGTTTCTCCTTCTCAAACACTTCCCGCATCGGCTCTCGAATATAGTATCCGGGCGGCCTATCCTACAACATGGATCTGTGAGCCTGCAATCCCTTTTTCAACCTGGACCTGGCAGGGGATTCGCCGTTTCAACTCTTCCACATGGGAAATGATCCCCACCATCCGGTGGTTCCGGATTTCATCCAGAATATCGATGGATCGGTTCAAGGTTTCATCGTCCAGGGTTCCGAACCCTTCATCGAGAAACAGGGCATCCATGCGCAGCTGGCCGGATCGCTCCTGGATGCTGTCCGCAAGCCCCATTGCCAGTGCCAAGGAGGCCAGAAATTTTTCTCCCCCTGAAAGGGTTTTGACGCCCCGGGACTCACCGGTGAAATGATCCTCCACCTGAATATTCAGCCCCGCCTGGCTCCTTCTGTCCTGTATATCCTTATCAAGCTGGAGTACGTACCTGTCCTCGGAGAGATGCCGTAATCTCAGGTTTGCATAAAATACCACCTGGTTCAGATACGATTCCAGAATATAATTCTGAAAGGGTATGCGCAATTCGTTGTCACCGCTGAGCTCATCCGCAAGCTCCACCAACAACCGGCTCTCGGTGCCCAGTTGTTCAAGCCGGGATTTCAACTCAGACAGTTCATCCAGATTCCGGCGGATAATCTGATGTCTCTGTATCGCTTCATCGCGGGTTTCCTGCATGGCAGTAAGCTCCCGGGTCAGATCATCCAGCTCCTTCCGGGTTCGCGGGATGTCCGGTTTTTCCAGGTCCGCCAGTTTTTCCTGAAGCTGGGATATTTTTCCCTCAAGGGAGGTGAGGGAGCTCTGGAAGCTTTCTATCTCCCGTCGAATCCGCTCCATTTCCTGTTCACTGCGCAGGGCGTTGTTCAGCCTGTCAAGGGATTCGAAACCCAGCTTCTGTTGCATATCTGCAAGTTCCTGCTCCCCTTCCAGAAGGGTTTTCCTGCGGGCCTTTACTTCACTTTTCCAATGTTCGGTCCCCCGGGAGGTTTCCGAGTCACGGCGAAGAAGCTCTTCCCGCTCCTTCCGGATTTCAGAGATTTTTTGATCCAGCTGTTTTCGTTCACTCCGCAAATCTTCAAGGCGGGTGCTGAGCCCCTCAAGGTTGAACTGCCCTGCTTCTTCCTCCAGGGCGGAAATGCTGCCGTTAAGGGCGGCGCTCCGGGAAAGCAGTGCGCTTTTATGCTGCCAGATCTCCGCCAGCTCTCCATGGACGGTTTCCGATTCGGCGGACAGGGCGCTGATTTTTTCACTCAAAGCTGTCCGTTTACGGCGGCGTGCTTCCCCTTCCTCCAGTTTTTGCTTCACTCCGCCCATGTTGTGCTGAATTTCTGAGGATGTGAGGGAGAGAAGATCCGGGGGCATGCGGCTGCGAACCTGCTCCAGCTGAGCCTTCAGCCCCTCGCTACGGGCTTCAAGCTCGGTTCGGCGGTCTCTGGCAGAGGCAATTTTTTCTTCAATTTCGTGAATCTCTGCTTCTATACCTTCCCGCTCATCCGCATTTTGCTCCGCCCGCCGGGGATGATGGGTGGAACCGCACACCGGACAGGGGGAGTCCTCTTCCAGCTCCCAAGCCAGTCGGGATGCATAGAGACTGAGGCGCAGCTTCTCCAGGCGCTCTTTTTGTTCCAAAAGCAGGGTCTCAGCGTCACCGGAGCGTGCCAGCATCTCCCCGGTGTCGCCCAATTGGCTCTGTATATCTTCCAACTGACGATGATAGGATGCCGCCGATTCAAGCTCCTGGGCCTGCCTTAGAAGCAGGTTCTCATCTTCAGGTTCCCCCTGAAGCTCTTCAAGGCTCCGTGTCAGCCGGGTTTTTTCTTCTCCTATTTCTTTGCTCCGGAGTGTGAGCCTCTGCTCCTCTTTCTCGGCACGTTGAATTTGAGAGACGAGCTGTTCATCTTCCGATTTTAAACGGCCAAGCTTTCCGAGTTTTTCCTCAAGGGGTTCAAGGGTGCCCAGTTCAGATGTAATAGCGTCCCTGCGGCTGCTGAGATTCTCAAGTTCGGACATAGCTTCTTCAGACTCCGCCAGGAGAAGCTTCAGTTTCCTGCCTTCATCCTGGTGTGATGAGAGCTGATGCTCCGCCTCCTCCACCGATGTTTTACTCCGTTCCCATTGACGGATGTAGGGAGATGCTTTGGCTGCGGCTTCGCTGTGCTCCAGGACTGTCTGCTGCTCCCGGATCTCGGGCTTTTGTGCTTCCAGCTCCTTGTGCTGCCGTGTTAATGTCTCCAGTTGCTGGAATGATGCCAAATCCGACTCTTCCCGGCTTAGGCGGGTAATGAGTTGATCCCGCCGGGTCTGCAGTTCTCCGATGTTCGATCCCAGGGAGCGTATCTGCCCGCTAAGCTCATGTTCCTCTTCACTCAGATCGTTTCCGCCTTCAGCAGGGCCCTCCTCAGGGGAAAGTTCGCCGATTCTCTCCTGGATCCGGCGAATCTCCTGCTTTACATCCCGCTTTTTCTCCTGCAGACGGTCCGTAAGCTGTTCATGCTCTTCAACGGGAAACAGCGACTTGAGGGTCTGCTGGCGTTCCGACGCAGACTGCTCTAAAAAGCGCATAAATTCGCCCTGAGGCAGAATAATAATGCGGGAGAACTCCTCCCTGCTCAAATGAAGCAAGCCGGCTATATGGCTGTTTAGATCGCTCCGGTTTCTGGTTCCATCCACCGGTTCGGGGTCCTTTCCTTCAGACAGTTTCCACAGGCCGTGTTTTTGATCGATGGCTATCCCGCCGCCCCGTTTCTCCCTGCGGGTAATGCTCCGCTCAACCCGGTACATATCCGCGCCCACCTGAAACTCCAGCACCACGCTCATGGTCCCAGGGAAACCCAGATAATGGGACATCAAATCTTTCTGCTGCCTTGTGCCCAGGGGCTGGTCGTAGAGGGCGTACACCATGGCATCGAAAATACTGGTCTTTCCGCTGCCGGTTTTCCCCGATATGAGAAAGATATCTTCAAGGCGGCGGAAATCTAAGCAGTGCTCACCCGCATAGGGGCCGAAATTTTCCATCTGAAGTTTCAGAGGTTTCATGATTCCTCCGTTTCATTCCGCAATGCCTGCAATTCACGTTGAAATATCCCCAGTTTTTTTTCGGGAACCTCAGGGGTATCGGGATGAAGCCGTGCGTAAAAAGATGCGAAGTCTGTTTGAATATCTTTTCCCCGCTTCGCGTAATCCCGAGCCACCGCAGCGGCCGGGTCTTCCGCCATGTCGTCCGTCCCGTCTTCTGTGGAATTCATAAGGCGTGGAGCGGCTTTTCTAATACTCAAAAGATAGGGGAAGCGCTGTCTCAGATGCTCCAGGGGATTCAGCCCCGGGGGTATGTAGTCCAATTCAATTTCCACATAATCGTTTTCCCGCGTGGCATATTCAGGATCTTCTAAAAGCTGCTTCAAGCTTCCGGATAATCTGTGCAGATCCCGGGGCGGCGTGAGGGGGAGGGGGGTAATCCGTACCCCTTGTGTATCCACCTCCACGCTGAGGACACATTTCATATCATCGCTTTCGGAAAACGAGTATTTTAATGGTGATCCGGAGTATGCAATGGTTTTTCCCGGGTTTTGATGACGGTGCAAATGACCCAGGGCGGTGTAATCGAACTTTTGAAAAAGCCCTGCAGATACTTCCCCGCTCCCGCCTACGAAGCTTCTCTCGGAATCTGAACTCTCCCCACCGGAAGTAAAACAGTGTGCCACTGCAATATTAATATTCGAAGAGTCCATCACTTCATAAATCCGTTCTACCGCCCGGTGAAGGGGCCGTTCGTGGGGGTTGAGTCCGTCATCTCCGTTACGGGAAATGTCCGGGTCCAGGAAGGGGATGAGCCAGAACCGCCCGTTCCCGATTGTTACCGGCTCATCCACCTGCTCCTCGCTGCTGCGGATATGAATATCCTTATCTTCCAGCAGCTCAGCAAGATAGGCCAGCCGTGAGCGGCTGTCGTGATTCCCGGGGATAATTAACACCGGCGTGGAACATCGTCTCCGGTAATCCCTGAGAAACCGGCTCATGAGATTCATGGCCTCACCGGGGGGGATGCTGCGGTCGTAGATATCGCCGGCGATGATCAATGCGTCGTAGCTTCCGTCACCGCCCAGTTCAAGAATTTGGTTCAGAATCGCTTCCTGGTGTTCCAGGAGTGAGTGGTCGTGGAGGATTTTTCCAAGATGCCAATCGGCGCTGTGGAGGATTTTCATTGTTCAAGCATAGGGAAAAACCGCAGGGATGAAAACTGCCTGCGGGCACAGAATCGGATTATGACACCGTTGACATCCGGACCTTCTGCTCTTTTAAAGCAGCTGCCGCAAGGGCGTAGCCTCCCCCGGTGGCGTCAATGAAGTGTACGTCATCTCCGCTTTCTAAGGTTGCAATACAGGTCATATGAGCTTCTTTGCTTCGGTGGACGCCGTAAAAGATGCGCCCCGCCTGAACCTCCCCGTCAAGGGTTTTTTCCAATGCGTCAACGGCGGATTCATCGGCGGAGAAGATCATTTTCAACGCCCCTTCGTACTTCCGGAAATCGCTGTTGGCGATATTCTGTTCCCGGGCTTTATTTATCTGATAAATATTTTGCTTCACCGGAATATTCAGGGCAACCACCAGTTTGGCCAGCTGAATTTCCACCCATGAGATAACTGCCCGCAGAAAATATGCCGGTGATTTTTTACCCCGGCTCATCACCAGGGGCGTAAGGTTCCATTCGCTGCCCGCCCCCCCCATTTTCATGTTTTCCACTCTCAGAGGATGATAGCTGCTGCTGTCCCCCAGCACCGATTCGATAATTTGAATTACCCGGGAGGCGGGCATCCCGTTCCGGCCTTCCACAATAAGGGCTGCGGTTACCTCGCTGCTTCCGGGAATGTCCGCCCAGCGGCAGGTGAATCCCTTGTAGTTTACGGCTTCAGAATCTTCGGCCCCGGAGATTTGGAAGGCTGCATCCTGGTCGCCGGGCAATTTGAGCATCTCTTCCGCCATCTGTATTCCGCTGCCGTGGAAAAAGGCCTGGGTGTACTGTTCGCTGACCGCATGTTTGCTCAAGGCCAGGCTGCCTCCCCGGCGGTAAATTTCAGACATGGGAATGAGTGCGGCGCGTAGATGGAGGCCGAAGAATATTCTGGTATCCCGGATGGTTCTGGAAAGAATGGTCTTCGCCTCCTCATAATGATTTCCATCGATGAGAAACGTCATGCCGTCACCGCCGAATACGAAGGGGCGTTTCAGACTGTTGTACATTCGTGCAAGTGCGATTATGGGCAGGGCCCCGGAGACATTCACCTGTTTATATTTACCCGATTCAATGGCTTTGGTGGAATCCACAATATCTGTGATTGCGATGTACCAGTCTTGGGGAACAGGACGAATGCCCTCTTCCAGACCGGCGCTGAAATCCCTTATTAAAGGAAGGCGGAGATAAAAATCATCCTCCGCAATGGCGCGGCTTTTACTCATACTAATACCATACGATTGATTCTTCTGAATGGCAACACCCGCCGGTTCCCCCCTGTCTACCGAGTATGCAACACCCGCCGGCTCCGCCCTGTCTACTGGGTATGCAACACCCACCGGCTCCGCCCCGTGAGCCGGATCGGGTTCCCCGGGCTATAGGCGACGGTTC
>NZ_JBXWXS010000017.1:0-6109 GCF_059431795.1 Salinispira sp. | reverse complement strand
GATCTCCGCTTCGGGAGAGAAGACGGTCGAAAAACTCTCTCGAACCTTCATCCATCCTGTCTGCGGAATCCGCTACCAGGAGCAGGGGGGTCTCCATACTTTTCAGAGAGTAATAGGCTACCAGAGCTTCCAGATTTCTCCCGTGCCGGGCCTGGGAGTCCAATTGATAATACCCGTCGTCTTCATCCAGGTAGCCCATAAGGGACAGTAAAGGCTCCCGGCTTCTGAGAAATTCATTACGCAGATAATCGGGAGTGCTCTCGTCCATCATGCTATTTTGAAGCTGCTCAATCCAGTCAGATGGATTATCGGCTTCGGACAGGCGGAATGCGTTTTCCAGCTCCTCTTTCAAGGGTTCCATGTAGCGCTGCATCAGAGAGGCAAAGGGAAAATCCGCTCTCTCTATGGTCGCTGATTCACTGGCCTGTGAACCACCGGCGGATGAACCACTGGCCGGTGACCTGCCGGAGCTTGAACCCTGCACCCGGTTCCCCCACAGGGATTCAAGGAGGGCGGTTTTTCCAATGCCCGCTTCTCCCTCAATGGAGACTGCGCCGAAGGATTCCCCCAGGCTCAAGCGGTCCAGGAGTGAGGAAAGAAGCTCATATTCTTCATCTCTTCCGATGAGTCTGCCATGGTCAATGCCCTTCTGCTCTTTACGCTCCAGAAGCCGGGAAATATCCATAGCTTCATCAAAACCTTTGAACTCCCTGCTGCCTGAGGGTTCAAAGCTGAAATGATCCAAGAACTTCCCCGCAGTATCCCGGGGAAGCAGAACCTGACCCGGCTCCCCGGCCATGGCCAGCCGGGCGGAGAGGTTCACCACACGGCCCAGTGCCGTGTAGGTTTTCCTCAAAGGGGCTCCAACATAGCCGGTGAAGGCCCGACCCGAAGCGATGCCCAGGGTGAAACGGCGTTCCGGTGCATCCTTCTTCAGGGCAAGGGCAAAATCCAGGGCCCTTTGGGTATTATTCTCCGTGGCCGCAGGAGCACCGAAGAGGGCCAGCATTACTCCGCCTTTATCCCCCGAATCCGTCATGCTGAGATACCCGCCGTACATCCGCAGCCTGGTTGTAACGGCTGCAAAGGCTTTTCCCGGATCCAGAACAGCTTCATCGTAGGAAATAAATATGCTTGCGATGTCTCTGAATTCCCCCCGGTCGTTGTCCGGGAAAAATCTGATGGGAGCAAAGGCTTCAAGCTGCTCTTCGGAAGGGGCGGCTTGAAGCATCTCCCTGCGCTCCGGGCTGAGAGTATGGTTCCCGGCCGGTTCCTGGAGGATGAAACGCTGCCCTAGGAGTAGAAATCCGTCTTCAAGTTCCGTATAGTTTCTGTCCCCGGGATCATTTCCGGAAGGCATGTTTCCGGAAGGCATGTTTACGGAGGGGCCCAGTACCAGTTCACCCGCCCGGCAGCGCTTCTCAGCCTCCGCCGCCTGCTCCAAAGCCGGCCCCCGGAACAGGTAGCTCTTTCCCCCGTCATTTTTCAAAATCTGCCACTGAATTTCGCCCCCTCCAATGCCGATTTTTACCTTCAATTGAAATTCCCCCCATGGGGTGCTGTGAAGAGGGTGATGATAAAAGTATGCGCCTAACGCCTCACCGCAGGATACGGCGGCGTCCATTACATTCTCGTCCTTCTGATTATCCGGGTGAAATACCACGGTAAATGCGTCCCCGGCGAAGGTGCTCACAAACCCGCCGTGGGCGTAGACGATGTCCAGCAGGGGCGCAAACACCGAATTAATAATGCCCGAAAGATGCTCGGCTCCCTGCTTCCCGTGAACCATTAACGCCTCGGTCATGGCGGTAAAACCGGAAATATCCAGAAAGATCACCGTAGCGCTAAATGATCCTCGGTATTTTTCCTGCAGGTCCTGGTTGATAATGAATCTGGGTACAATATGCATAGTTTACTCTCCGGCAGACTGAGGCCAGTCTTTTTTAGCTGCTACAAAGATCCCTGTGAACAGTGATGAAACCACCGCCAGCCCGGCGGCGATGAACATAATAATGCGAAAGACATGAACAAAACTTTCACGAATGGCCAGCTCACTCCTCTGCTTCAGGGCAGGGGAAAAGCTGTCAGGTACTGTTGTGGCCGCAAGCTCATCGCTTTCTTCCAGCAGCAGCCGAATCTGGTCGTCGCTCATGGCGGCCCCGGCTTCGTTGGATTCCATCCCGCCATTCTCTGCAGAGAAATCGGTTCCGGGGGAGAAAGCGGAGAGGGACGATTCTAGGCTGGCTGAAAAGACCAACAGCGCAACCATTCCCAGGAGGGCCGTGGCTATTACCCCCGCTGCCCGTGAAATTGCGTTATTAATCCCTGAAGCGATTCCCGCATTGCTGCTTTTTACGCAGCCCATAACCGTGGAGGTGAGGGGAGACACCACCAGTCCCATCCCAATGCCCAGAAGAAGTACTCCGGGAAAGTAGGATTTCCAGTACGCCCCCACCCCGGAGGTTATTCCCGGGAGGCCCAGAAGCACGAATCCCGCGGCCACAACAAGGGGGCCATACAAGAGGAAGTTCCGGGGACCGAAGCGGTCGCTTAATCGGCCCACCCAGGGAGACATGGTCATGAGCAGAATTGAGAATGGTACGAATGCCAGGCCGGACTGGAGGGCCGTATAGCCCTGAATCTGGATCAGATTCAGGGGGAAGAAAAACAGGGCACCGCCCAGGGCTCCATAGAGCATGAGGGTGAGAAGATTGGTACCGCTGAATATGGGGTTCTCAAAGAGCTGAAGTTTTACCATGGGTTCGCTGCTACGCCGTTCTATGTAGATAAACAGAAACATGCCGGCGATTCCCGCCAGAAAGAGCAGTGCCGGAACCAGACTCCGGGGACTATTAATCCCAAGTCGTCCAATCTCTGTTGCGCCGAATACTATGGAGCCCAGGGCAAGGGTGGCGCTTACTGCACCTGGAATGTCTGCTTTGCCGCTTCGGGTTTCATCTCTGCTTTCAGGTACTTTTGCAAGGAGAACGCTTAATGCAATCAAACCAAGAGGGACATTAATAAAGAACACCGCCCTCCAGAAGCCGATATCAACAAAAAAGCCCCCCAGTACCGGCCCCAGAATGGAGGTCATGGTTGTGAACGCCGACCAAATGCCGATGGCCTGCCCCCTTTCGGAGGAGGGAATGCTTGCAGAGATGATGGCCAGACTTCCCGGAACCATGAGCGCACCGCCCAGTCCCATGAGCGCACGGAAGGCAATCAGGGCGTTGGTGCTCCCTGCAAAACCCGCAAGCACCGAGGCTGCGGTGAACACTCCGATACCCGCTGCAAAAATGCGTTTGCGGCCGTACATATCTCCCAGGGCTCCCCCAATGAGGATCAGCGCTCCCAGGAAGAGCTGGAAAATATTCACAATCCACAACAGATCGGCCCCGCTGGCCCCAAGATCTCCCTGAATTGCCGGAAGGGCGCTGTTCAACGCCGACTGGCTGATGAAGGCCATGCTGCTCGCGCTGATGGTTGCGCTAAGGATCCAGGTTTTTTGCCTCATATCGCCTCCGGACAGGGTCAGGGTAAGGGACGGATAGTAGACAATATAATTTCAGAAACATGCAGTTACAATGAAAAAATCCCTTCCCCAAAGCATGTGCATTGCTTCATGTAGTATAATAGAAAATTCCCGGTCAAGCTTCCCTATTGAAACCGGTCTTGTAAGTTACACCGGAAAGCGATTTTCGTTTTACCTATGAAAATAACCGTGCTACTATCTCTGCATGAAACTCTCCATGAAACGGCAAAATTCGGTCCCGACGACCTCTCCACGTATTGGTATATTGATATTGACCATGGCCCCGATCCTCCTTCTGGGCTTCAGCTCCTGTGCCTGGCAATCCTCCGGCGCTTCTTCAGAAACTGCACTCCAGCCCGATCTCCAGCTGAGAGACGGCGGACTCCATGTTTCCGCAGGAGAACAGGAGCTTATTCTTCATTCAACTGATGATGGCATGCTCAGCCTGCGCTGGGACGATGAGCGGCTCTCCTCTGCAGAACAAGAGTTTCTAAAGACCCAGCGGATGCCTCTGCCTCCGGCTTCCGCCGAGGTACGGATGCTTGCAAGGAACCGCGCTGCGGCGGGGATGTTTGAAATTGAATCCCGGGCCGGAGGTATTGATGTGTCCCATGAGGGTGAGTTCCTCTGGGGACTGGATTTTTCCGGTGCCGGTCACGGCTCGGATTTCCGGTTTCAAACCGGGGAACAGAACACCCTCTACGGACTGGGGGGCGTGGACGATGATATCAGACTGAACAGTCTCTCCCGCCAGCTGAGAAACGAGGCAAAATACGGCGATCATACATATCTCTACGTGCCCTTTATTTTTTCCCGGGACGGAGACGGCTTTTTTATCCAGGGGCACATACAAGATACCATGGGCTTCGGTTCTGAAGATGAGGGAAGCTTCCAACTGAACCAGCAGCTGGATGAAGGGACGCTCCTGTATTGGCACGAACCTGAAACCCGGCAGCTTGTACGGCGGATCTATGAGCTGGGAGGGGAGCGGCCCCTTGCTCCCGAATGGTTCTACGGCTACATCCAGAGCCGCTACGGGTATCGAAACCAGCGGGAAGCCCAGGAGGTGGTGGAGCAGTTTGCCATCCGCAATATTCCTCTCTCTGCGTTGGTACTGGACCTCTATTGGTTTGAGCGGATGGGGGACTATGATTGGGATGAGGCGAACTGGAATTACGCTGAGCTTGACCGATTTCTGGAAAACCGGGGGGTAAAGACCGTCACCATTACCGAACCCTATGTGCGTGAAGATGCCCTCATGTTTGAACCCCTGGAAGAAATGGGCGCCATGGGTGCGGACCGGAACGGCAATACGGTAACCTGGAACTCCTGGTGGACGTTCTCCCAGTCGAAAGACGGGGGAATGATCGATCTTTTCGCACCGGGTGCGGATGAATATCTGGCAGAACAATACAAACGGATGAAACTCCAGGGCATAGACGGATTCTGGACAGACCTGGGAGAACCGGAAGAGCGGCCCAATGAGATCCTCTTCGGTGGTGCATATGAGGACCGAAGCAGGAGGATCCGGGGATTTCTGGTTCATAACTACTATAATCAGCACTGGTCACAGATTATCCGGGATGCAATGGCCGACATCCAGCCCGCTACCCGGCAGGTCATTCTCAGCCGAAGCGGAAATTGGAAAAGTCCTTCCCTGGGGGTCTCCGTATGGTCCGGGGACGTGCAAAGCACATGGGACGCCCTGGCAGAACAGCCCGCTCAGGGCATCAGCGCCGGACTTACCGGCTTCCAGCTCTGGGGGCATGACGTCGGGGGCTTTATTTCCCGGAACGGGATTCCCGACGCCGAACTTTTTCTCCGCTGGAACCAGTTTGGACTCTGGTCTCCGGTGCACCGGGCCCACGGATCGGGAAGCCCCCGGGAGCCCTTCATTCATGCTCAAAGGGCCGGAAACACCCCGCAGGATGAGCTCATGGCAGCTCTTACCGTCGATGCGGTAATCCTCAGGGAACAGTTGAAAACCTTCTATGAATCCCTTCATCTGGAAAGCATTCGGGATGATCTGCCTATCATGCGGCCGGTATTTCTGGAATATCCCCGGTGGGAGCAGGCCTGGAATATCAGCAATGCATACATGATGGGAACCCATGTGTTTGTGCAGCCTGTCACCGCACCCATGGAGCGGCTGGAAGAGTTCAGCTTGGCGCTGCCACCAGGGCAGTGGTATGACTTTTACAGCGGTGAACGGTATGTGAGTACCGGCGATGGCGAAGAGGCTTCGGGAAGTGAACTCACTCCCGAATATGAGCCGGCACTGGAGAGTGTTCCGGTAATGCTTTCCCCGGGTGCAATCGTTCCCATGGACCCTCCCCGGGATTTCGGTACCCAGAACGAGCCCGTCCGCCGGGGCCGGGGCGTTGTTACCCTGGTTCCCCATGGATCAGCGGAAGGTGAATCGGAATTCTTCTGGCTGAAGAGTGACGGTGTGAGCAGCGTCGACGTGGAAGCTTCGGCGGAACAGCTGCCCGGCGTACGCTTTCTGCTACAGGGGCGGAGTCTTACAGTAAGGCTCACCCCTTCCTATGCCGAAACCCTGGAAGCTGAGCTCGTCCT
>NZ_JBXWXS010000016.1:0-112015 GCF_059431795.1 Salinispira sp. | reverse complement strand
AACCTAAAGGATCGGAAAAACCGAAAGCGGATAGAATCCGGATCAGTTGGTGAAGCTATACTCTCCCTGAGAAACTGCCTGGTTGTTGTCCCCATTTTCGTCGTCCACCCTGCTCAGGGGATCGAGGAGTACGCCCACATAATAATTTCCGTCGGACACAGTCTCTTCGGTTTCAGCCATATAGTTGTCTATTGACTCCCGGGTGACGTTGACTGTCTGGGTGCTGCCCGCTTTTAAATCCACGGTGGCTTCATAAATTACCGCATCGGAGTAATAGCTTAAGGATGTGCCGTTAGACAATACGACTGCAAAATCTACACCGTCAATAGCAGGCCCGGCGTTGGTAAAGACAATATCAATTTCGGTAATTCCTGTGCTGCCGCCATCGTTTACCACAACTCCGCTTACACCGGGATCAAAACCTGTGAGAAAACCCAGGACCCCGCTGCAACTGCCCAGCAGAATGACCATTGCGAAAATTGATGCCAATCGAACCATATTTTTCATACTATACTCCTTTCAAGACCCGGGGATGCTGGTAACCGTGTCTTGCACTGAAAACTTTCAGTATGAAGTATATATTAGTATAATACTCTGAAATTATCCATTTTTTCCGGATTAATATCTACGGGCCTGAAAACCTTCTTCCATCAGGAGCTTGACAAGGCTATGGGGGCCCACCAGATGGGCCGACCCCACAACCACGAATATTTCGCTGTCGGGCTCGCTGCGAAAGAGGGTGGTCAGCTGCTCCGCCCAGTCATAATTTCTTTGCACGATCAGGCGTTCATAGTAATCCATGGCGTTTTCGTTGGAGGCCAACCCTTCAAGGAGAATTTTTTCCATGCTACGGACATCCCCCTGAGCCCAGGTTTCAAGTATTTCGTACATATACTCATCCAGCTGGGTAAACTCACGAATGGTGTCATTGAGGCTGTAGGCTTGAGCCTCAAGGCTGACAGAATTGAGTATCTCCAGCTGAGCGGTTACGGTTTCAAGGGCGTACACTTCCTTTTCGGTGGATTGGGCTTCCCGGGCAAAGTACACGTCCAATCCGTACTCGGGTTTCATATCCACTTCAAAGCTGCTGAGCATGCTCAAGGTGTTTTCAAGAACCCAGGGCTGTAGACGCTCCACGGTTGAGTAAGGAATACCGTAACGATCGAGTATTTCCAGAAGCATTTCTTCTTCTCTCTCACCCAGATATTCGGAGATTACTCTGTCTCCGGGAAGTGTTGAGTGGGTGCTGAAAAATTCCTGAGCAGCCTCCATATCCGCGTGGATAATATCGACCTCTTCCACCAGAATATCCGATATACTGAATGCCTCAAGAATCTGCTCGGGTAAGGGATATATCATATCGCTGGCAAGGTGAATGGATCCCAAAAGGAATATTTTTCGGCCGTTCCGGCTCATCTCCCAAAGAAAGAGTTCTCCGTCCGTTTTGCCGGGGTAATTGGGGGAATCGGGATAATCGGGGGAAACAGCCGCAGTATTATCCCGGTCGGGGTTGCTTGCCACCGCAGTGGAACTTACCGCATCGGGATCGATGATCCGTGTGGTGGTACAGCCGGATGCCAGGATCAGCAGCACCAGCGCCGCTCCAACACAGCGCCGGAGAAAGGTTGACCCGCCGTTTACATTCCGGAATACGGAAACTATACGCTCGTTTATCATGCTTCACCTCGCTTTGCGTGTCTGTTTTATTTCACCCTTTATTTCACCCCCCTGTGTTCCGGGAGCATTGATTCAGCGGAACCGGACGGGCCGCTGAAGGGCTAAAATTCCGCCGTTTTCGGAGCTCTGGGGAAGGGAATTACATCTCTGATATTCTGCATTCCGGTGACATACTGAATCAGCCGTTCGAAGCCGAGTCCGAAGCCCGAATGGGGTACGCTGCCGAAACGTCGGAGGTCCAGATACCACCAGTAATCCTTTTCGCTGAGTCCGCTTTCTGCCAGCCGTCGACTGAGTACATCCAATCGTTCCTCACGCTGACTCCCCCCGATAATTTCACCCAGTCTGGGAACCAGGACATCCATTCCCCGAACCGTTTTTTCATCATCGTTCAAACGCATATAAAAGGCTTTAATCTCTTTGGGATAATCGGTGACAATCACAGGACCTTTGAACACTTCTTCTGTCAGGAATTTTTCATGTTCGCTTTGGAGGTCAGCACCCCAGCTTACGGGAAATTCAAAATCCTTGCCGGATTTTTCCAGCTGTGTAACCGCATCGCCGTAGCTGATTCGGGTGAATGTAGTGTCGATCACCTGCTGAAGCTGCTGGATAATTCCTTTCTGTATACGCAGGTCGAAAAATTCCATATCATCCTGTGCTTCATTCAGCACCGCGCTGAGAATGTGCTTTAAAAACGCCTCTGACCAATCCATGTTGGCTTCAAGGTCGCAGAATGCAATCTCCGGCTCAATCATCCAGAACTCAGCAAGATGGCGGCTGGTGTTGCTGTTTTCAGCCCGAAATGTGGGACCGAATGTGTAGACCCGATCCATGGCACTGGCGTAAATTTCCGCATTCAACTGTCCACTTACTGTAAGAAAGGATTTTTTTCCGAAAAAATCACGGGAATAGTCTATTCCCTTTGCCATTTTGGCCGGATCCGCCTTGGAGATTCCGTCAAGGTCAAGGGTGGTGACCTGAAACATTTCTCCGGCACCTTCGGCATCGCTTGCGGTGATGATGGGGGTATGCACCCAGAGAAAACCATTCTCCTGGAAAAAATCGTGCACCGCCCGGGACATGGTATTCCGTACTCTGGCAACGGCACCGAAGGTGTTGGTCCTGGGCCGCAGATGGGCAATCTCCCGGAGGTATTCAAAGCTGTGGCGCTTCTTTTGCATGGGGTAGGTTTCCGGGTCGGCATCTCCGAGAATCCTCAGTGCGCTGCAGTGGAGCTCCACCTTTTGGTTCTTTCCCGGGCTTTCTACAAGTCTGCCTTCCACTTCCACGCTGGAACCGTTATTGAGCCGCTGGAGCATCTGCTCATCCAGTATCTGTGTATCCTTATCCAGAATAACCTGAAGATTCTTCATGGAAGAGCCGTCATTCACTTCAAAAAAAACCACATTTTTTGAATCCCGTTTGGTTCTGACCCAGCCCTTGCACAGGACCGGATCCTCCTGGGGATCCATTGATATGAGTGTTTTAACACGGAATCTTTTCATAAACCGGAGATTATCAGCTTGTCCAACCCCAGTCAATCAGGGCTTGATGGATGGCGCCGTGGAAAGGTATGATGTGGAGCGCGCAGTGTGTAAACGTACCTGCGGCAGGAATCAATTGAAAACACGCAACTGCCGGGTTACCGCCCTGAAAGGAATACGCTCAAATGGAAAGAACCAGTAATCTCAGAATAGAATCCTCGGACCAGCTTCTCACTCCCCGTGAACTTCTCAGCGAACTCCCCGCAACGGAAGCACATTTGCAGACCGTGGAGGAGGGACGAAAGCAGATAGAAGCCATTCTCAGCGGCGAGGATTCCCGTCTCCTGGGGGTTATCGGTCCCTGCTCCATACATGATCCGGTGATGGGGCTGGAATATGCAGCCAAATTGAAGGAGCTTGCCCATGAGCTTCGGGACAGTATGTATCTGGTTATGCGCGTGTATTTCGAAAAACCCCGGACCAAACTGGGGTGGAGGGGGTTGATTCTGGACCCCCATCTGAATGGAAGCAACGATATTCAGGAGGGCTTGCGGCAGGCCCGGAAACTTCTTCTTGATATTACAGCCATGGGAATTCCAGCCGGTTCAGAAATGCTGGATCCCATTGTTCCCCAATTTATTGATGATCTTCTCAGCTGGGGTGCCATCGGCGCCCGCACCACCGAGAGTCAGACTCACCGGGAAATGTCCAGCGGACTATCCATGCCCATCGGATTCAAGAACGGAACCGACGGTGCGGTTTCAACGGCCATCAACGCCATGACCTCCTCCCGCCATCCCCACAGTTTTATCGGGATAGATGAGGACGGAAAAACATGCATTCTCAGAACCCGGGGGAATGAAATGGGACACCTGATCCTCAGGGGCGGAAAAAGCGGCCCCAACTATTACCGAGATCATGTGGAATCCGCAGGGAGTCAGCTCAGAGATGCGGGGCTTATCGACAGAATTATGATCGACTGCAGCCATTCCAACAGCGGCAAGAATCATGAACGGCAGCATATAGTGCTTGAGGATCTGGTGCGTCAGCGCTTAAACGGAGTGCATGAGGTGATGGGATTCATGATTGAGAGCAATCATTTTTCGGGGAAACAGGCCATCCCCGAAGATATTTCCCAGCTCAAATACGGGGTAAGCATTACCGATGCCTGTATCGGTTGGGATGAGACGAAACGAATTCTCTACAAAAGCGCAGAAATGCTCAGGAGCGGCAAACTCAACCTTCAGCGCTGAGCTAAGCCAGCCAGCCAGACAACCTGGGGGCTGTACCTAATTACCCCCGGGACTCCAGCGTCCTTCATCCAGGTCAAAAAAGTAATCTCCGTCCTCCAGCTGTTCAATTTCTTCCTGCTCCTGTGCCAGCTGTCGGGTTAAATCCTCGGCCATACTTCCCGGAGAGACGGGGATTCGTGAACTGAGCATTCTGCACTGGTCTTCAAGGTCCTGTATAAAGCCGTCCCAATAGTCCGAGGATGCGAAATCCGGAAATGCCCGGCGAATAGCCGGGTCTTCCTTTCGGGCGGCAATCCATCCGTTGTATGCCACATAGCGAAGTGCTCTCAACAGTTCAATATATTTGAGGCTCTCTTCGGGAAACTCAAGAAATTCCCGATACCCTTCCAGAAATACGGCTGCTTTCTGCTCCTGGCGTTCCGGACTGTCGGATATGATCATCCACATATCCTGTACAACCGGAGCTATCATGCTGTCGTCAAAATCCAGGAAGAACAGCGATTCTTCTCCATGGAGAATATTGCCGGTATGACAGTCCCCGTGAACCGCCTGAAACTTCAGTTCTTTTTCCATTTGCTCCATCCATTCGCCCAACTGGGATATCCGTTCTTCGTATGCGGGAATATGATTGGGTGGAAGCAGTTCTCCGTCCACCAGTAGACTGCGGTGGCGTTCCAGCATGTAGCGGCGGCTCATCACCGGTCTGTGGGGAAGTTCAAGATCCCGGGCGGCAAGATGTATCCGTGCAATGTAGCTGCCCAGGCGTCTGATTAACGGAAGGGTGAATTCATCGATCAGGCGTCCGCCGGTCCTGGGCCAGATGGCGAAGAGCAGGCCGTCCTGAAAAAATATGCTTTCCCCGTCCCGCTGTACCGGTGCGCAGACTGGTACATCCATGGACTGGAGGCGGAAGAGTAACAGATGCTCATCGGAAATTTCATTCCGGTTCCAGCGTCCGGGGCGGTAAAATTTTACTACAACGTGGGAAGAATCCTCCAGCCGCACATCAAACACCCGGTTCTCCAGGCTGTTAAGCTGATGAATATGACCGCTGCAGCTGAATCCTGCCGATTCAACCGCCCTGAGTATGGCGGGTGGATCCAATTGATAAAAATCCATAAATAATTCCTCCCGTTGAGCCCCTTTGGAGCGTGGAGCCATTGTAGAGATCACACCCGGGCCTTGCAATGGAACCGGGCGGTACTTCTGCGTTGGATTACCGCGACGTTCTGTGTATAGTGAATCCATCTCGCCGGTGTGATGAACCGGCGGTGAAGCGGAGGCTCAATGATTATGACAATCGGGTTTCAGAAACTGAAGATCAGCTGTATTATCGGCATTTTGGAACATGAACGGCAAACCGAACAGGATATCTTTTGCGATCTTGAGGTTGATGTTGATGTTGATCTTGACAGGGATACAGACAGGGATACGGATGGGGAAAAGGATCCTGCCCGGGGTCAGGATAGCGGTGAAACAGCGTCCACCCTGGATTACCGTGAACTTGCGGATTTTGCCGCGGATACGGCGGTCAGCGGCAGCTACAGGCTGCTTGAGAACCTTGCTGCCGATATGATCAAAGGGCTGCAGCTGCAATATCCGAATATCCGAGCCGGAACCCTGGAGATCCGGAAACCCCGTGCCATAGCTGACGCCCAGGCGGCATTAATACGAGTCAAATGGTAATCATAAACCAGCTTGTCAACTGAGGCTCGAGGGGATATACTGCCTTTGAAACCAGAACCAAGGAGTCTAATATGGCTTATTCAATTAATAGTGAATGTATCAACTGCGGCGCCTGTGAACCTGAGTGCCCGGTTGAGGCTATCAGCGAAAAAGGTGATGTACGGGTAATCGATCCCGACCTTTGTACCAGCTGCGGCGCCTGTGTTGAAGTATGTCCTGTGGATGCCATCGATCCGGACTGATTCACTGCAGGGTTTTATCGAAATCCCAGCCGTCCGGATCCCTCCGGGCGGCTTTTTCGTGGTATGATCGTTAAATGAGATGATCTTTTTACGTACCATGCTCCGTTTCTCCAGGCTGAATGGCTTTGAAGCGGCGGACTTGAAACTTATATTCAATTCTGATAGAAATCAGTTTCGTTTTAAAAAGATAGATGGTTATGCCTTGTACATCACAGGGTACCAGGTGTAGCCTGTGAATGTTTTAGGAGAAAGATATGGCTGCGAATATTTCTAAGAATGCCCGTCGTGAAGGTGCCAAGGAATTGGTAAGCCGCTGGGGCGGCAAGATTATTATGAAATCTGTTTTTGAAAAGGGCCGGATGCGTCACTACGCCGTATGCGAAAAAACCGGCAATCAGGCCCGTAAGCCCAAAGACCTGATGTAATACGATTCGGAGCGGGTCCCGGGCGCCAGCCTGGTGACCTGACCGAATTCTCATAACAGGGGAAGGCAGGAAAACTGCACCCAGTATTCCCCTTCAGGGAGCCGTTTCATGATACTTTCCGGCCTTGAAATCCAAAAACGTCTCGGCTCCGATATCATTATAGATCCGTATAATCCTGAACAACTGAATCCCAACTCATATAATTTGCGACTCCACCATGAGCTTTTGGTGTATGATGAGCCTGTACTGGATATGAAACGACCCAATGGGGCCACAGCACTGGAAATTCCCCCGGAAGGACTGCTGCTTGAATCGAACCGGCTCTATCTGGGACGCACCATCGAGCACACGAAAACTGAAAATCTGGTGCCCATGCTTGAAGGACGCTCTTCCATTGGAAGGTTGGGGCTTTTTGTGCATATTACCGCCGGATTCGGAGATGTGGGGTTTAACGGATTCTGGACACTGGAAATATTCTGCGTCCAGCCTATCAGGGTGTATTCGGAAATAGAAATATGCCAAATCTTTTATCATACCCTTGAAGGGGAGTACAGCCGCTACAAGAGCGGAAAATATCAGAATAACAAAGGGATACAGCCGTCCCTGCTGTACCGGGATTTCGAAAAATAATCCGGCGCATGCATCGGCAGTAGAGCTGGGCGTCCCGGGCGATGACTGGGTTTATACGAATAGCAGGATATATGGGCAGGACAGAGGGATGCGGTTGAAAAGATACAGGCACGTAATATAAAAATATTTGCAAGAGGGTTTTCATGGAGCAGCAATCATCGACCACACCTCAGGAAGGTCTGAATGCGGAACAGAGCCGGGTTATCTTTGTAAGCCCCGAAGATTGGGTGAGAGAACATTATATTACCATTCTCAATCGCGCCGAGTATAAATGTATTGCTGTTGATGATCCCCGACACATTAGTAAAACTCTGGAGCTGTATCCAGGCAGCATTATGTTTTTCAATGTGGATAAACACCCTGAAAACGACAGCTGGTACGATGTTGCTTCATCCCTGGAAGAAAAACTCAATGCACAG
Organism: Salinispira sp.; assembly: GCF_059431795.1. NCBI lineage: Bacteria > Pseudomonadati > Spirochaetota > Spirochaetia > Spirochaetales > Spirochaetaceae > Salinispira > Salinispira sp. The sequence goes on along the minus strand of NZ_JBXWXS010000016.1, from coordinate 104,196 downwards.
CAAATTCTTCCGGTCTTTATCGGCAAGCAGACACGAGAAGGGATTAAGTCCCGGGTAAAACTGGACATTTCCTTCGATGCCTTTGATATGGGCAAGAGCCCCAAACAGACCATGCTCCTGATCCGGGCGATAATAAAGCAGTGGTATCCCAAGACCAAGAGACGCTACGTTCGGGTAACCTGTAAAAATCACGGGAAGACTAGCTTCAATCTCCGCAGGGACGGAGACAGTTATAACGGCGTGATCATGGATATCAGTTCCGCCGGAATGGCCTGTGTGTTTGACCGGGGACGGGAGCCGGTAAATATGCAGAGGGGGGCGATTCTTCCTAAAATTCAGTTAAAACTGAACGGCAGACTGGTAATGGTGGATGGTGTGCTCATGGGCTCCCGGCAGAATGAAGAGCAGTTGATCTACGTGGTGATTTTCCGGAATCATATTGATACCGGAGGCATTCAGAAGATCAAGGACTATGTGATGGAGCGACTGCAAGAGGATTTTGAAGAGCAGATGACCTATGAATAGTCAGGGTCATGCTCAGCCTTCCAGATATCGTTTTTCCGAACCATTCCGCATGAGGATTGCATGAGCTTCGTGAATCCCCGGTTCAAGCGTTCACCAGTGCGTTTCAAATCATCGGGGAAGTCCGGATGGTCCAGAAGCAACCCGCTGGTTAGCAGATTCTCCACCAGCAGTTTTCCAGCCAGAAATCTCTGAAATTTATCCACTCCGAATGCAATGAACCCCTCAATGAGACTCATTACCTCCCAGGTTACCTGTTCAGCCTGGCTGTAGCGCCCGGCATCCTTGTCCTGGTCGCTCACCCTCAGGGGCAAAGCATCCTGAATACGGGATAATTCCCGGCTGAGATATTCCAGGTCAAACAATCCGGTGGCACAATTGAACAGAATGGCTTTTCCCGCCTGTTCCGCCCCATTCACGGTGGTCCGGCTTACCGCAGGACCGATGTCTCCGCAGCTCAACCCTCCATTAATGGTTTGTAAAAGCACTCCGCCTTTTACATCTACTTCAGTTTTAAAGGAGAAGTCGAATCCTGCAGGTGCCCCGGAGAGAGCGGCCAGTCCGAGTTCCAGGGGGTCGGGGATGTACGCCAGATTGTCCACATTTCCCAGATACCCATAGCGTTTTCCGTTTCCATGGAGTTTGCGGTACACCTCCTCCAGGGCGAAAAAATTCTGCCCATGCCCTCCGGGGAGGGCCAGAGGGCGGTTCTGCTCACCCCATGCCTGAAGGAAAAAATCCCGTTCATGATCCGGGGACAGATGTTCGCTGTGTTCCATGGCTGCGATCAGGGGCTGTATCCCGGTTTCCATGGGGATGGAATCCAGTTGAAGCTGCTCCAGGAGGGGTGCCACTGCGGGACTCCGAGCATACTCATCCAGGGCATGACTGATTTCTTCGTCATTTCCGCTGCTTGTCATCTGGAACAGGGGAAAGAGGGGCAGCCCCCAGTCATCCATACCGCTTTTCCGGCTTTCTGGGAACGTTCGGTAATGTTCAAGGGCTAAAAGCAGCGCTGCACGGATTTTCATTTCCATAAAGCTGAATCCGGGCGTACCGTCGGGGTTGAGGTATGCAGGCGTTACTCCTTTGGCTCTTCCCCGGCACAGACCTGCCTGGGATTCGAAATGCTCTCGGTAGAGCTTGAACAGTTCCGGATGAAAACCTCTGTTCTTTTTTTCATCTGCATAGGATGTGGCGGATCCCCCGTTAAGAATCCCGTAGCTGACCCTGGGCAGGATAGCCAGCCCAAGAAGCCTGATTTTTCGGGCATCCAGACGGATGGGGGAATGATAATTTTCGGCGCTTTCATTGCTTCCATGGGAACCGGATACTGCCAGCTCATTTTTGATCCGTTCACTCATTGCCGGAGGGAGACGGCATTCATCGATTCGGGCGTTCAGGAGGGATGGGGATATTTCCATATAGCCGTCATCAGGCCGGCTGATATCCATGATCTGTTCAGCGGGGCCGGAAATTTTCTTGCCGGATTTGGATGCCGGAGACCATTGGGCGGGTGTTCCCGCTTCGGGAATCTGGAGTTCAGGCAGGCCGGCGAAGGATTCGTCCTTCCGATTATCTGTTGCGTCCCTGTCCATTTCCCGAACCTTATCAAGAACCCAGCTGCTCAGTCCGGAATCAATGCCTTCCCGGGTGAGAATGTCATGGATTTGTTTTCCATATCCGGAAAGTCTCTCCTTTTTTGCATCCTTCATCGCTGCCTCCTGTGTAAGACCGACTGCCGCCCCTGGGGCGGCAGCCGGAACTATATTATTATCTGAGCATCTTTCGAAATTATATCTGGAAAGATGCTCCGATATCGGGTCGAAATCACAATCCTATTACACGAATGGAATTATGATTTCTAAAGGTCGTGGCAATTTCAAAAATTGCTGATTTTTGAAATTGTCTCATTGAGCGAGAAATTTATTCAGCTGAATATAGGCGTTGGCTGCTCCATAGAGACTGATTTTATAATCCTCAACAATGTACACCGGAATCGACGCCAGCACCGGGCGAATGCTGGGCTGAAAATTGTGAAGGAAGAGTTTCATGAAGCGGTTGTCTTCAAGGAAAACACGCTTGTTTTTCGCAGCGATTCCCCCCGCTAGAAATAGCCCTTTTTTCGGAATGAACGCCAGGGAGAGATTATGAGCCGCACGGGCGTACATGCTGACAAAGAGCTCAAGAATTTCCCGGCATACCGGATCGTTGTCAATATTGGCGCTGATGGCCGGGGGTATTTCGCTGTCGGAGAGCAACTCGATATCCCTGATGACTTGACTGTCAGCACCCTTTTTTTCTCTCATGAAATGAAAGATGTTGGCGATACCGATGCCGCTGATAAACATCTCCGGTTCAGGATATGCGCCGTTGCGTTCATACATGAACATTTGGAGCTCCCGGGTAATGTCACTGAAGGGAGCGAAATCCATGTGCCCCCCTTCTGCCGGGAGGGCGAGTATGCGGTCCTGCTCCTCCACAAGGTAGCCGACGCCAAGACCGGTACCCGCTCCCACCACCGCCTGGACGCCGATACCCGGAAGATATTCACTCTGATCCGGCATATGTCCGTCGGGATGGGGCAGGGCGGTAATCTCCTGGGGGTTCTCCACGTCCAGGAGGGGAATACCGTAACACACGGCGGTAAAATCATTGATTACCAGTGTGGGAAACCCGAATTCCCTGCTGATTTCGTCCCCGTCAAGGCTCCAGCTGATGTTCGTAGGTATACAGCGGTTATCAACCACCGGGCCGGCGATGCTCAGACATGCTGCCTGGATGTTGAAACCCGGTACATCTGCACCAAAAGCTTCCCGTGCACGTTGAATGGCTTGACTCAAGTTTTTCAGTTTGGGTGTGGAATATACCTGACGGGATTTCATCTCAAAACTTCCCCCGATATGTTCCATCAGGGCAAGGCTGGTGTTTGTTCCTCCGATATCTCCTGCGAGAATATATGAAGGTTCTTTGTTTTTTGCATCCGTTTTCATGGCAGGCATTGTATCCGGTTCCCCCTCGGCTATGCAACTTGCAAAGCCGTGCTGAATGCTTTACGATTTCTGCTGGAGGTGTCCATGCCTGATGTGAACCCCGATTCTTTTCGCCTGATAACCAGAAGTGATTTCGACGGTCTGGTGTGCGCGGTCCTGTTGAAAGAACAGGAACATATCGAGGAAATCCAGTTTGTACATCCGAAAGATATGCAGGATGGACTCATAGAGATCCGCGAAAACGACCTCACGGCGAATCTCCCCTATGTAAACGGGGTGTACCGGGCCTTTGATCACCATTTTTCCGAAACGATCCGGAATAAAGGTAAGGCCGAAAATCATATTATAGACCCGGACGCACCATCGGCAGCCCGGGTAATTTATGATTTTTACGGAGGCGAGGAAGCGTTTCCCAATATTTCTCTTGATATGATGGATGCGGTGGACAAAGGGGATTCTGCCAGCTTCAATATTGAAGAAGTATTGAACCCCCGGGATTGGGTTCTTCTCAATTTTATTATGGACGCCCGCACGGGTCTGGGACGGTTCAGAAACTTCAGAATTTCGAATTATCAGCTGATGATGGATCTCATTGAATACTGCCGGGACCACAGTATCCAGGAAATTCTGGAATTGCCGGATATCAAAGAACGGGTGGATCTCTACTTTGAACATCAGGAAGAATTTCGCCGGCAAATCAGGGAGAACAGCCGGGTTGAGGGAGATATTCTTATCGTCTCCCTTCTGGACGCCGAACCTATCTATGCGGGAAACCGATTCGTGAAGTATGCTCTCTATCCGGAGACTTCAATTTCTATTCAGCAAATTTGGGGATATAACCGGGAAAATATTGTATTTACCGTAGGAAAGAGCATTTTCAATAAGGTTTCTCAGGTAAATATCGGTGAACTGATGCTGGAGTACGGCGGAGGCGGTCATGCAGCCGCGGGTACCTGCCAAATTGAAAGTGAGCGGGCGGATGAGGTCCTGGCGGAGCTTCTGAAACGGTTGCAAAGCTGAAACCATGACGAAAATTGTATCTTCCACTGAATATTTTACCAGGGGCGGCACTCCAGAACATATTGTAGACTTTCTCTCCGGGGATCGGGCTGCCAACAGTTTTATGCTGGGAAATCTGAAGAGCATGGGGTTTGAACCTTCAAAGCATCAGGAAATACTGATTTGCGTGGATGAGGACTGGGATGGCAACCCCGGAAATTCCATGGGTATTATCGGAGTCCTGATGGCACATTTCACCAATGCCCTGCTGTATTTTCCCCCCAGCTGGCCCTCTGGCTCGAAGAACCGATCCGGATCCACAGCTTTACCCCTTTATAATGTCCTTGTTCAGTGGCTCCATTCGGGCAGGGTGAACCGTATTAACGGCTTGTCCCGATGCATGGATGAGGTGGAAAAACATATTTCATCCGCAGCCCCGGAAGTTCTGATCCACAGGCGGGGGATGCGTCTTGCGGTTTACGACCCGGAGCAAAACGGGGATCCCCTCCAAAGTACAGATACTTCAGGAGCCGATTTACCCGTTGAGAATCCGCCCCCCGACGGATTACATCTGGAAAAGGCCGTCGGACCCGATTGGCGTCTCCTGGATTCAATTATGGATGAAAAAGAGCACATAGATGAATTCGTTGTGGCGGCCGGAGCCAGAGAAACCTTCAGAAACTCCCATGAGGCGGGAGGAGCGAGAAGTTTTGCGCTAAAAGATTCCTCCGGCAGAGTATTGGCTGCGGCAAGCAGTACGGCGGAGAATCAACGTACTGCCATGATTGTGGGCGTGTTCACCGTGAAGGACTGCAGGAGCCGGGGGTACAGCCGTTATCTTATGGGGATTCTCCTGGGGGAGTTAATAGCCGAAGGATTGATCCCCGTGCTGTTTTATGACAATCCCCTGGCAGAGAAAATTTATAAGGGAATGGGCTTTCTTGACGCTGAAGGCTACGATCTTCTCCATTTTACGTTCCGCTGATGGATGTTCCGCTCAGTTATGTTCTGATATGTTCTGATTGAATCCTGGATCAGCGCTCAAGAGTCCTGTTGCAAGCAACCAAGAGTCCTGTGTAAGCAACCAAGAGTCTACGGGCACATCGGAAAGCTGCCCCAGCTCCTTGATACCCCGTTCATTATTCTGATATATTACCGCCATAGATGTAAATAAGGAGATCTCCCAATGATCATACCCCTGAATTATCTTGAAAGTGAAAAGGGAAATATGTATGAATTGACATGTGCGGCCATCCGCCGTGCGTATCAGCTCACAGTAACCGGTGATACGGAAACTGAGGAGGAGCAGTCTAAGATTGTTTCAACTGCCATTAAACAGATTCTCACCCGGAAGGTACAGTACGAGCTGGAAGAGCAGTAAGCAGCAACGCTACCGGGCGGTACTGCTGTTCGGTCCCACCGGGGTGGGGAAGACCGCCGCCCTAGATGAGCTGGGACGCAGTATCGCCGGCATCGAAGTGATCAGCGCCGATTCCATGCAGGTATACCGGGGCATGGATATCGGCACCGCCAAAGCCGACGAACATGAGCGCAGGGCGGTTCCCCATCATCTGCTGGATATTCGGAATCCAGATGAAGGCTTCAATCTTGCAGATTTTATATCCCTGACAGAAGATAAAATCCTGAAGATCCGTTCCCGGGGGGCAATACCGGTGATCAGCGGCGGTACGGCATTTTATTTTAAACATTTATGGTTCGGTCTGCCTGAGAGCCCGCCGGGGGATTCCCTGGTTCGTGAAAAGCTGGAAGCAGAGCTGAACGAAACATCTTCCCGGGAACTCCACACGGAACTTGCCCGGGTGGACCCCGTCTCTGCAGAGAGAATTCATCCCAACGACAGCTACCGAATTGTCCGTGCACTGGAGGTGTATCGCAGCAGCGGAAGAGCGCTGAGCGAATTTCATGTTCCCGATTCACCGAGGGCTGATATGGATCTGCTGGTTTTCGGCTTGGACCGCCCCAGGGGTGAACTGTACGCCAGAATCAACAATCGAGTAGAGCGAATGTTCAAACAGGGACTGGAAACTGAATTGCTGAATTTAATGAAGCAGGGGTATAGCGCCAAGGACCCGGGAATGAAGGCCATAGGATACCGGGAGTTTTTCCGGGAGGAATACCGCAATGAGTTATTAACCCGGGGGTTCCTCACTCCTGATCAACGCAGCCGCATTGTAAATGAAATTCAGACCGCAAGCAGGCGTTATGCTAAACGGCAGCTTACCTTTTTCCGGGCCCTGCCCGATGTACAATGGGTTCACCCGGATGATGTACATCATGTAATTCATGGTATTAATGAGTTTTACGCTGAGGATCATATCTCTTGACAGAGCAGAGCCCCTCGGGCATAATGACGCCTCATTATGGCCACTGTATAGTCATGGGAAGATGCCCGGGCTAATCCGGTTGAATATAGAAGAAAAAAAATATAGGAGCAGCGTCGAGTATGCCTTGCGGAAAAAAGAAAAAACGAAAAAAGATTGCAACCCACAAGCGGAAAAAGAAGCTGAGAAAAAACCGGCATAAGAAAAAGTAATTCATCACGGATCGTCGAATACGATGGTCTCTGCCATTTTTCAGTTACCCCGGATTATCCCATGCAGAGTAATCTATGCACTGTGGAACCGGGGTTTTTTTTGTCCTTCACTTTCTCAAGTATTCACAATCTGTTATATTCTCACTATGAGCCTGCCAATACATCCTTCGGCGGAAGGTCTTCTTGAACGCATTCTGGATAAGGAACTGCCCCCTCTGGTAATGGGAATTATCAATACCACACCCGATTCATTTTTTCCCGGCAGCCGGAAGCAGGGGCTGGAGGGGTTTCGTCAAGCCCTGGAGTATATTTCCCAAGGGGCGGATATCCTGGATATAGGGGGGGAATCCAGCCGCCCGGGTTCCGCATATGTATCTATTGAAGAGGAACTGGACCGGGTTATTCCGGTAATCCAGAGAATCCGGAGGGAATCGGATATTCCTATTTCGGTTGATACCAGGAAGCTTGCAGTTGCCCGGGAAGCTGTGGCTGCGGGAGCCAGCTGTATTAATGACATTTCCGCATTGAGGGATGACGATCAGCTGGGTCCCTTTATTGCCGAACATGATCTTCCGGTAATCCTCATGCATATGCAGGGAACCCCTGAAAATATGCAGAAATCGCCCAGATATCATGATGTCACCGAAGATGTGATCGGGTTTCTTCGCAACCGGATTGATTACGCACAATCTGTGGATATCCCCTGTGAGAGGATCATTCTGGATCCCGGGATCGGATTCGGAAAAAGTTTCAGTCATAACTTGCAGCTGCTCAAGCATCTGGAAAGCATTACCCAGTTGGGATATCCGGTGTTAATGGGTCACAGCCGAAAAAGCTTCATAGGACGTGTCCTGTCCCCGCCGCGACGGAACCCTGAGGATGAACTGGAAATCCGTCCGGTTGAACAACGAATGATTGGGAGCCTGGCGGTTGTTGCCGATAGTTATAGAAAGGGAGCACGGATATTCCGCGTCCACGACGTGCAGGAAACCGCAGATATTCTCAGGGTGCTCTCGGCCATAGACCGGGTTGAAGACTGAGCTTCGCACCGGGCGAACATATTCACACACAAGGAAGGACCATGAGTTGGCTCTTTGACAGCTGGCTGTTGGGATCAGTGATCATTCCGGTTCTGGATATCCTGATACTGGCGCTCATTTTTTACCGAGCATACACAATTTTTCTCCAGACCCGGGCTGTGCAGCTTGTACGGGGAACCCTACTCATCATTCTTCTCTATGCAATGGCCTATATTCTCAGACTTGAGACAGTTTTATGGTTGTTGAACTTTCTGGCCCCCAGCCTGGTAATCGGTATTGCCATTATCTTCCAGCCCGAATTGCGAAAGATTTTCACCCAGCTGGGGCAGGGGAAGATTTTCCGCTTTAAGCAAACCGCTAAACCTCTCCAGATAGACGCCGTCCTCAAGGCCTCCCAGATGCTCGCACAGCAGCGACGGGGCGCTCTGGTGGTATTCGTTCGGAATGTGGGACAAAAGAATATCGTTGAAACTGGAAGCACCTTGAACGCGGAACTCAGTTCTGCGCTTCTCATTACCATTTTCGGTTCGGACACCCCGCTTCACGACGGTGCGGTGATCATTGAAGAAGGGAAGCTGATCGCCGCCGGGGCATTTTTGCCCCTTTCGGAACAGCAGGATATCCGCCGCAGCTTCGGTACCCGTCACCGGGCGGCGCTGGGGCTTGCCGAGGAATCGGATGCGGTTGTACTGGTGGTGTCTGAGGAGACCGGGGCTATCAGCCTGGCCTACGATGCAACCCTGTACTATGATTTGGAACCCGAGGAAGTGCGAAGCCGGCTTCATGAGCTTCTGAATCTTGACGACGAGGATTTTGAGCAATGAATTTTGTTACCCGGGCGAACAGATTTCTCCGTTCTCTTTCCAATAACTGGCCGGCCAAAGCCATTTCTGTGGGGGCGGCAATTATTATGTACCTCCTCGTGGGTCTGAATAACATGGAGGAACGCTATATCTCCGTACCCATCCGGGTTCAGCTTCCGGATGATCTGGTGGCAGCCCAGGAGTATCCCAGTTTTGCAAGGGTATATCTCCGGGGGGAAGGCGAAGGCATTTTTCGCATCTCCGAGGATGAAATCCAGATTACCGCGGATTTCACCCAGTACGGCAGCCCTGGGGTATACCGTGTGGCCCTTGAGCACCGTCGTCTGGGGATGGCGGAAAGTGTGGAGCCTCTGGAGGTGCGCATAGAACCGGGCCTTCTGAGCATCGAGCTCCAGGCTAAGTCTCGAAAGGTAGTGGATGTCATTCCCCGCTTCAGCGGTTCTCCCGCATCGGGCTACGAGTTGGCCAGTTACAGCGTATTTCCCTCCAGCGTAGGGGTGTACGGCCCCGAGGGGGTGCTGGAAGAGATCGTGGAAGTTGAAACCGAGTCCATAGAACTGGGCGGTCAGGATGGAAGCTTTTCCACCCGGGTACCCCTGATCAAACCCCATCCCCTGGTTCATTTTGACAGTACGAGCATTGTTGATTTCCGGGCGGATATCAGCGAATCGATTCTGGTAAACACCTTCGAAAACGTTCCGGTGTCGGTAATTGGACTGGACTCCCGCTTTTCGGTGGAAATTGATGATGTAACCGGGAGCATCCGGGCCCAGGCCGGTCAGAGTCTCATCGACCGCACCAGTCCCGAGGCGATCAGCCTTGTGGTGGATGCCGGCGATATAGACGAACCCGGCGAGTACACTCTTCCGGTGCGTCCGGTGGTTCCCCGGGGTTTCGTTATTTTCCGCTTTGATCCTCTGGAGCTGGTGCTTCAGGTGGAACCGGCGGGCAGCGGCGGCAGCGGCCAACAAGACAGTGGGGGAGCGCCGTGATCCGTGGCGTAGGCGTAGATATTGTCCGGGTTGAACGAATGCGAAGTTGGCTGGATGCTCCGGATATGATGGCCCGATTCTTCACATCCCGGGAGATTTCCTGGATTATTTCGCAGGGTGAGGGAGCCGCCGCCTCCCTTGCCGCCCGTTTTGCCGCCCGGGAGGCCCTGGGTAAAGCTCTGGGAACGGGCTTGAGGGATCTGCGGCTGAAGGATCTTGAAGTTTGCAGGGATGATCAGGGGAAGCCTGCGTTTTGCCCCGCTCCCCGGGCCCGGGACCAACTGGATAATCTGGGGATTGGCAGCATCCATCTGAGTCTCAGTCATGAACGGGATTACGCAGTTGCCATGGTTGTGATAGAATAACGTCTATGGCAGAGAAGAGCCCTTCACTTACCTTTTTTCAAAAGAAACCCACCACATGTCCGGTGTGCCGGACGGAGTTTTACCGGGAAGAACTGCTTACCGGCAGGGGACGGCTGATTGCCGGAAATCTCACCCAGGAACTTCGGCGTTTGTACGAACCCAGTCAAAAATACGGAGAGGTCTTTCCTCTGGCATATCCTGTGACCGTTTGCCCCTCATGCTATTTTGCCGCCTGGAAGGAAGATTTCTCCAGGGTATCGGAAGATCAGCTTGAGCGGGCTGAAGATGAAACCTCACAGAGAATTCAGTGGGTTTCCGAGGTGATGGAGGGAGTTGACTTTCGGGGAAACCGGGGACTGAGCGAAGGGCTGGCAAGCTATCTGCTTGCAGTTCTCTGCTACGATTATTTTCCCGGAGAAGTCTCTCCGGTGATAAAGCAGGGCATCAGTTCCCTCCGCGGGGCATGGCTCGCTCTGGATATGCACAAGAAATTCCCCGATGATCACTTTGACTATCTGGCAAAAATGCTCTACCGTAAAGCCCGGTTTTTCTATCTCACCGCCATAGAGTATGAATCCTCGGGAAAACAGGGAATCGGCGGGTGCCCCAATCCGGGACCCGATCTGGATAAGAATTACATGTTCGACGGGGTTCTCTACATATATGGGTATCTTGAGTTTCATTTCGGCCCCCGGAAGGATCCTGTAAAACGGGAAGAAAACCTGAAGCGGGCCAAGCGCACCATTGCCAGGATTTTCGGCATGGGGAAAGCGAGTAAAAATAAACCCCAGGCAATTCTGGACAATGCCCGGGATCTCTATTCGGAAATCGGGGAGACCCTGGGACTGGAAAATCTTGATCCGGAGAAAGACAGCGATAATCAATGAGAAATATCAAACTCACAATAGCATACGACGGCAGCGATTTTCAGGGCTGGCAAATTCAAAAAAGCGGCAGAACCGTTCAGGGAGAGATTCAGAAGGGGCTGACCAGGATGCACAAGTCGGAAATCAAGGTGCATTGCGCAGGAAGAACCGATTCGGGAGTCCATGCCAACGGACAGGTAATCAATTTCCGCTCGAACCTGGAAATTCCCGTTGAACAATTCACCAGGGCGGTGAGTTCCTTTCTTCCCAAGGATATTTCGGTGATCCGGAGTGAGGAAGTGGATGAATCTTTCCATGCACGATACTCGGCGGTAATGCGCCATTACAAATATTATATTTTCCCTTCCCGTGTAAGGGTGCCCCAGTATCGGCTTTACAGCCTTCGCACTGTTCATCAGCCAGATCTGATTAATCTGAACCGTATGGCCTCAGTTTTGGTGGGGGAACATGATTTTACAACCTTCTCCACACCCAACGAGCAGGTTCCCAATCGAATGCGGAGAATCTATTCCGCTTCCTTTCACCCCCAGGGAGATTTTCTGGTTTTCCGGATTAGCGGTAACGCATTCCTCTGGAAGATGGTACGAAGCATCGTTGGCAGCCTTCTGGAATACGACGAGAAGGGTTTGGATGAAAGCCACGTGCGGGAGGCCCTTGAGTCCAGGAACAGGGAGTGGGCGGGAATGACCGCCCAGGCCAGAGGACTGTTTTTTGACAGGGTGGATTACTGATGACCGATAACGACAATACCCACATTCCCGGTGAAGACCACGGGCAGGAGCAGGTACAGCATGGGATACCCAAACGAAGTGCTTTGTGGAATCTTGCCTCCGACTTAGAGCAGCTTCTTGAGACGGGAATGGTGGATCCTGAAACCCGGCCTCCCGTTCCCCCCGCACCGGCGCCCCGACACGGGGTTTCTAAAAATTCCGACCGCCCAGGGCATGGGGAAGGTGATGCCGGGGCTTTCGATGGGTGGAGTCTTGAGCAACTCCATGAACACATTACCGAATGCCGGGCCTGTGAGCTCCACCGGGAACGGAAGCATGCGGTACCCGGTGAAGGAGACAGGACCCACACCCGCCTCATGGTAATCGGAGAAGGTCCCGGTGCCGAAGAAGATGCCCGGGGCCTGCCCTTTGTGGGGAATGCGGGAAAGTATCTGGATAAATGGCTCTCGGCAATCGATATGAGTCGGGAAAACGGGGTGTTTATTACCAATACGGTGAAATGCAGGCCTCCGGGCAACCGGGATCCCCGGCCTGAAGAGACCTCGGCGTGTCTGCCCTACCTCCATTCCCAAATCAAACTGCTCAAACCGGATGCCATCCTCTGCGTTGGCAGGATCAGTGCATCCATTCTTCTGGACCGGGATGTGAAAATCACCAGAGAGCGGGGAAGATGGTTCCGTTTTATGGATATTCCCCTCATGGCAACATTCCATCCATCGGCTGTTCTCAGAGATTCCCAGCTCCGCCGTCCGGTGTGGGAGGATATGAAAAAGCTGAAGAACGCCCTTGACAGCGGACACTTTAGTGATGAGCCATGATCTACTGCCAGATTGTATTCAGCAGACCCCTGGATAATTCCTACACCTATCTTTTTGACGGTACTGAAGAAGAAGTACAGGGCCGGCGGATAATCGCCAGTCTCGGGCGGCAGAAACTCACCGGCTTTGTTATTGCCTGTTCCTCCGATCCTCCTCCGGATCTGAATCCGAACATCACCCTGAAACATATTGAGCGTATTGTTGACCCCGATCCGGTTTTTGATACCGAGCTCATACAGATGGCTGAATGGATGGCGAAAAGCTATATCTGCTCCACCGGCGAGGCCCTCTCTGCCATGATTCCCGGGGGAAAACGGGACCGGGATCTTTCCCCGGTGCTCCCCGGAGAGGATGAAGGCCTTCGAAAGGAAAATATCCGTCTCAGCGATGAACAAGAATATGCGGTGGAACGCATCCTTTCCTCCGGGGAGGGGCAGTATTATTTGTACGGAATTACCGGCTCGGGAAAGACCGAGGTGTTCCTCCGTGCGGCAGAGGCAACCCTGAAGGAAGGCCGGGGTATCATCTATCTGGTACCGGAAATTTCCCTCACCCATCAGGTGGTTCAGACTATCCGAAGCCGTTTCGGCGAACAGTCGGCGGTGCTTCACTCGAGCCTCACCCAGAGTCAGCGGATCGCCCAATGGCGAAGAATTCTCAAGGGTGAGGCCAGGCTGGTAATCGGAGCCCGGAGTGCCATTTTTGCCCCCCTTGAAAATATCGGTCTGATCATTCTGGATGAAGAACATGAAAGCAGCTATAAGTCGGGAACCACTCCCCGGTATCATGCCAGGCAACTGGCCCTCTACCGCAGCGGAGTACATGCCGCCCGGGTGGTGATGGGCAGCGCCACACCCAGTGTGGAAGCCTGGCATCATATGAATCGGGGGACCCTCACCCGCTTGAACCTTACCCGACGTCTCTCCGGAGGCGCGGTTCCGGAAATTCGGGTTGTAAATATCAAGGGCGGCACATCCAGTCTTGGAACTGAATTGCGGGAAGGCATTCGAGCAACGCTGAAAGAAGGCAGGCAGGTGATCCTATTTTTGAACCGCCGGGGGTTCGGCTACTTTTACCACTGCAGAAGCTGCGGGGCGGATTTCAGCTGCACCCGATGTTCGGTAAGTCTCACGTATCATAAATCCAAACAGAAGCTGGTCTGTCATCATTGCGGATTCCAAAGACCGGTTCCCCAGGTTTGCCCCGAATGCGGCAGTCTTGAACTGGGGTACAGCGGTTTCGGTACCGAAAAAGTGGCTCAGGACGTGGAGGAGCTGGTCCCTTCCGCACGGATTCTCCGTCTGGACACCGACAGCACCCGGAAAAAAGGGGTTCTTGAGCAGGGAATTAATGATTTCCGGGAAGGAAAGATCGATATTCTCCTGGGAACCCAGATGGTTGCCAAAGGCTTGAACTTCCCGGGGGTCTCTCTGGTGGGGATCATACTTGCCGATTCCTCCCTTCACCTACCGGATTTCAGAAGCTACGAAAAAACATTTTCCCTCATTACCCAGGTTGCAGGAAGGGCGGGAAGATATTCCCCCGACGGCAAGGTGATTCTTCAGACTCTGAATCCTTCTCACCACATCATCCGGCAGGCGGCGTCCATGGATATGAACGGATTTTACCGCAGAGAGCTTGAAAATCGGAGGGAGCTGGGCTTTCCTCCGTTCAGCCGCATTATCCGTATTTTGGTGCGGGGGAAGGAGCCCGGCAGGGTTTGGGAGCATGCTAAAAAAATTCATAGCGCAGTGGAGAATAATTTGAACCCCATGAAGCTTGAGCACTGGGAGATTCTCGGACCATCTGAAAGTCCAATACCCCGCCTGAATAATAATTACCGTGTACATATGCTCATTCTTAGTTCCCGCCTGGGACCTCTGCAGCAACTGCTTCCTGGAATTCTCGGCTCCTTGAAAAAAGATTACTCCCTTTACACCGAAGTGGATGTGGATCCCCAGTCCATGCTGTAAGTTCCATAGAAAATCCGGCGGAAAATTCCAAAAGATGCCGAATTTCATTACAATACAAAAGACCTTTACGAACGGGAACCTTCCATATTCAGGTGCCCGGAAATCCCGGGAGGATGCATGGAATTCATATCCATTGAAACAGAACTTACCACGGCGGTCACAGATCTGCTGCTGGGCGCGGCTGCTGCATGGACCGCTCTCAGCCTGTTGGGAAAGCTCGGCCGGTATAAAATACCCCAAAAGCCCCGCTACTGGGCGGCGGCGTTCGGTTTTCTCAGCGTTGCCGGTTTTATCGGGTTTTTTGCCCACGGCTTTGAAATGAGCGAAGATCTGAGAAATATTCTTTGGCAGCCTCTCTATCTCAGCCTGGGACTGACCATCTCCATGTTTGCCGCAGCGGTGCTCATCGATCTACGGATGAAAGCGCTGCCGGGGGGGATCATGCCTCTATTTCTCGCGGCGGGAGCATTGTTCTATTTCATGACTCTGATCTTCCCCGGGAGTTTTCTCATCTTTATTGTTTATGAGGCGCTGGCCATGATTTTTGCCCTGGGAGCATATATTTTCCTTTCGGTTCGTTCACCCCGGAGGTCGTTTGCGCTGATGACCGCAGGCATTTTCCTCAGCATGGTAGCCGCCGTCGTTCAAGCAACGGGGCAGGTGGAATTTCGGCTCATATGGCGTTTTGATCATAACGGACTGTTCCATATTATCCAGTTGGCGGGGCTCGCGCTGTTGTACCTTGGTGTGCGCTGGGACATGGAGTCCGATGCAGAAGGAGTGAACTCCCATGCCTGATCAGCAGCTGCATTTGGGAGACTGGCTACCGTATAAAGAGGACCGCAATGCCGGGAAAGGGGGCCGGAGCTTCTATTTCTTTGATTTTGATGACAATATCCTTCATCTGGATACCAAGCTTATTCTCTTTCACCGTCATGACCACAGCGAACTGGAGATCAGCTCGGAAGATCTTTCCCGGCACGGAGCGGAGATCGGCAAGCGGGGTCCATATCGGGAATACTATGTGGATAATGATGATCGGACCGGCTCATTCAGGAACTTCCGGGACATTCCATGGAGCTTCCGACGGGTTATCCGCAGAACTCCCCAGATTCTTCTGGAGGATGTCCGTACTGCTCTGCTGAAACCGGTGTGGGACTGGCACGGCCCCAGTTGGAATCACTTCTTCTATGCGGTGCTCAACCGCCGGCCGGTAAGCATTATTACCGCCCGGGGGCACAGCCGGGCAACGCTGCGGTCCGCTTTGAATGAACTTACCCGCCGGGGGCATCTCTACAGACGGGCGAATATTCTCTCCATATATCCGGTTACCAATCCCCGGCTCCGCCGTCGGGTTTTCCATGATCCTGACTACCGAAAGTCTGTATCGGAATTGAAGAGTCTTGCCCTGTTCAAAGCCGTGGAGGATGCGTTCAGGAAATATGGCAGGAATCCATATCACCGTTTCGGTGTGAGCGACGATGATCCGGCGAATATCAGAGAAATTACCCGGACGCTGATCCAGGTGAAGAAACGCTACCCGGAAAACTCCTTTTTTGTTATCGATACATCGGGAGACGGGGTTCAAAAAACTGAGATTTTTCCCGACCATGTTGAATCCTCACGGAAGATTGAGCTAAGCGACGCCCTGAACTACCAACTGTTTGATTTTTGAGCCCCCGGAAAACGGGTGCAGGAGGCTCTGCCGTTTCCCTTTTCCGGTGCTTCGGGCGGGAACCGACGGCTGCAATTTGTCCCCTTCAGGGGATTATGTTATTATGAAAAGCGGGAGTTTTCGAACCAAAGGTTTGAATACCTCCTATTTGTATAAACCCGTATGTTCCGGTTCCCGGTGGGAACTCGTTCCCCCTATCCGGATATACCAAAATCCAAATACTCACAAGGGTGCACATTCATGTCCAAAATTATGTATACACTTACCGATGAAGCTCCGGCGCTTGCAACCTACTCTCTGCTGCCGATTATTCAGCAGTTTGCCAAAACCGCAGGGGTCGAAATTGAGACCCGAGATATTTCCCTTGCAGCCAGAATTCTTTCCCAGTTTCCGGATTATCTCTCAGCGGATCAGCAGGTTCACGATGCGTTAGGTGAACTGGGAGACCTGGTTCAGCATCCCGAGGCGAATATCATTAAACTTCCAAATATCAGCGCTTCAATTCCCCAGATTAAGCGTGCGGTTTCGGAACTTCAGGGAGCGGGTTTTCCCATTCCCGATTATCCCGATGAGCCCCAAACTGACGCAGAAATTCAGATCCGGAAACGCTTTGACCGAGTCAAAGGGTCTGCGGTGAATCCCGTCCTCAGGGAAGGAAATTCCGACAGAAGAGCTCCCAAAGCGGTCAAGAATTTTGCAAGGAAACATCCCCACAGCATGGGAGAGTGGAGTTCCGGTTCCAAAACCCGGGTTTCAAGCATGCATGAGGGAGATTTCTACGGCAGTGAAGAGTCTGTGAGCTTTCAGTCTGAGGACCGGGTGCAGATTGAATTTCATGGAGAAGAGGGTTCCAAAGAGATTTTGAAAACCTGGTTTGCCATGGAGAAAGGGGAAATACTGGATGCAGCCAAAATGAGCCGCAGAGCTCTGCGGGAGTTCCTGAAAACGGAGATCCAGGATGCCAAAGATACCGGTGTATTATTTTCCATTCATCTGAAAGCCACCATGATGAAGGTCTCAGACCCGATCATCTTCGGCCATGCGGTTTCCAGCTATTTCCAGGAAGTGTTTGACCGCTATGGCGAAGATTTGGACAAGGCGGGAGTGAATTCCAACAACGGTCTGGGAGATCTGATCTCTCGTCTGGAGGATCTGCCCGATTCCAAACGCCGGGATATTCTCAGCGCCATAGACCGTGCCCTGAAAAACGGCCCGGAGCTTGCAATGGTGGACTCGGATAATGGTATTACCAACCTTCATGTACCCAGCGATGTGATTATCGATGCTTCAATGCCTGCTGCAATCCGGGCCGGAGGAAAGATGTGGGCACCCGACGGCAGTCAGAAAGATATGAAGGCGGTAATCCCCGACAGAAGTTATGCCGGGGTGTATGCAGAAACAGTTGAACATTGTAAACAGCATGGTGCCTTTGACCCCCGCAGCATGGGAAGCGTATCCAATGTGGGACTAATGGCACAAAAAGCCGAGGAGTATGGTTCCCACGATAAAACCTTCGAAATACCCGGCTCCGGACGGGTGGTGGTACGCCGTGAAACAGACGGCGTACAGATTTTTGAGTATGCCGTCGAAGAAGGTGATTTGTTCCGGATGTGCCAGGTGAAAGATGCAGCGGTGAAGGATTGGGTGAAACTGGCGGTGAACCGTGGCAGGGAGTCGGGGGTGCCTGTGGTATTTTGGCTTGACAGCCGGAGGGCCCACGATACAGAGCTGATCAAACAGGTGGAACAGCTGCTCGGCGAACACGATACCAATGGGTTGGAAATCTATATTATGCCTCCTGTTGAGGCCACCCGCTATTCCTTGGAAATGGCACGGGCGGGAAAAGATTGCATTGCGGTGACCGGCAATGTGCTCAGAGATTATCTCACCGATCTGTTTCCCATTCTTGAGCTGGGTACCAGCGCCAAGATGCTGTCAATTGTCCCGCTGATGAACGGCGGAGGGCTCTTCGAAACCGGTGCAGGCGGTTCGGCACCCAAGCATGTTCAGCAGTTCGTGAAAGAAGGGCATCTTCGCTGGGATTCCCTTGGAGAATTTCTGGCTCTGGGGGTGAGTCTGAAACATTTGGGCCGTTCGTTCGATAATTCGCGGGCTATTGTGCTGGGCGATGCTCTGGATACGGCGACTGAAATGCTGCTGGAGAACAATAAGAGCCCCGGGCGTAAGGTGCACGAGCTTGATAACCGGGGCAGCCACTACTTTCTGGCACGATACTGGGCTCAGGCACTGGCTGAAAGCAAAGAGGATCCGGATCTTGCCCGCAGGGCTGGAGAGCTGGCTGAAAAGCTGGCTACGCATGAAAAGGATATTCTCCGTGAATTGGATGAAGCACAGGGGGCTGCGGTTGAAATCGGGGGCTATTTTTATCCCGATAAGCTCCTGGCATCCCGATCCATGCGTCCCAGCAACAGCTTCAATGGAATTCTTGAGCAACTGTAATTCGAATCGGCAAGGAAGAAAGCAGCCGGGGGATGAAAGCAGCCGGGGGATGAAGAAATTTCCCCCGGTATTTATTCCGAAGGCGGTGTCTGAATTGGGAGATATTCACCGAGAATCCGGTAGAAGGTGTTTTTCTTAAAGGGTTTTGCAAGATAGTTATCGCAGCCCGCGTCGTAGCAGTGTTGAATATCTTCACCGGATGCATTGGCGGTGAGGGCGATTACCGTATCCCGGGGTTTCCCCTCTTCCTCTTCCAGACGTCGGATTTCCCGGGTTGCCTGGTAGCCGTCCATGACAGGCATTTGGATATCCATGAGTACAAGTGCCGCCCGGTTTTTCATGAGCCATTTAACGGCCTGTTTGCCGTTCTCAACCACCTGATAGTAAAGCCCCGCGTTATCCAGATAGGCCTGGACAACCAACTGATTCATTGGAGAATCTTCAACCACAAGAATTATCCGGCTGTGTGAACTGCTTTCAGGTGTATCTGTCCCGTTTCCTTCCTTCTGTTTCTCTGTACTGCTTCCAAGGGGAAGTTCCAGCGTGAATGAGAAGGAGCTGCCCTTTCCCACTTCGCTTTCCACCCTCAACTCCCCGCCGAGTCTTTGCACCAGGTTTCGGGATATGCTTAGCCCCAGGCCGGTACCCCCGAATTTTCTGGTGGTGGTGCTGTCAGCCTGGGTGAACAGTTCAAAGATCTTTTCCCTCTTATCTTCAGATATGCCGATTCCTGTATCCTCAACGGAAAACTCGATCCGTGCATGATTCCCCTTAACTTTTTGCCCGTGAACTTTCAGCAGCACGTATCCTTCCTGAGTAAATTTGATGGCATTGCTCAGAAGATTCAACAGCACCTGGCGCAGCCGCATGGGATCGGAGCACACAACCATGGGTGACTGGAAAAGATCCAGGCTGCAGTCTAAGTCAATTCCTTTTTCCTGGGCCCGATATGTAAACATATTCACCATTTTCTGAATCTCTTCCTGAAGACTGAATTGAATGGTTTCCAGCTCGATTTCCCCGGCTTCAATTTTTGAGAAGTCGAGAATGTCATTGATCAATGCAAGCAGTTCCTCACCTGCACTGTGAAATATATTCACATATTCTGTCTGCTTTTCGCTCAGGTCGGTTTCCAGAAGGAGTTCGGACACACCGATTATGGCATTCATAGGGGTGCGGATTTCATGGCTCATGGTTGAAAGAAAGCTGCTTTTCGCCTTATTGGCAGCCTCCGCGGCGTTTTTTGCTGCTTTCAGTTCCTCCGCCAGAAGCCGGGCCCGTTCCTCCCGCTGTCTGATCCGCTCATAGCTGGATTTTAATTCAACGGTCATTCCGTTTAAAACCGACGCCAGTTCAACCAGTTCCCGGTTACTGCTGATATGAAACTCATGGTCCAGGTTTCCGTCGGCGATAATTTCAGCCCCTTCCTTCAGAGCTGCCAGTGGGCGATTGATGGACCTGACGATGAGGATCACCGCTGCCGCGGATAAAAGCGCAGCAAGACCCATGATCAGCACCAGAAGGGACTGGAGGCTCTGGACCGGCTGAAGCAGGCTGGAAAGATTTTGCTGGATCAGAATAGTCCAGTCCACTCCGGATTGGGGGTCGGTTTCCCGGCTTCTTGCCCGGGCGGTAATGCTGTTTCCTTCTGTGCTTATCCAGTAATCCTGTTCCCCGTCCAGTCTGCGGAAAAGTTCCGGATCATCAATATATTCAAGATATGTGAACAGCCGCGTGGAGTAGAGGGTTCTACCGTCGGATGTTAACAGCCTGATAAATATCTGCCCCGATCTGCCGGAATTGATTCTGGCTTCCTGAATAATGTTGCTGATGTCCAGAAATCCATGGGTGTAGCCAACCAGTCGGCCATCCTCCCCATGAATCGGCAGGGTGATTCCAAGACCGTAGCCATCCACACCGGCGTTGTAATACACTTCTTCGATGATATAGCCGCTGGTTGCTGAAAGCTGAAACCAGGAACTTTGATTCCAGTTATACTGGCCCGGAGGCGTTGAATAGGCTACCAGGGCTCCGTAGCGGTTAGTTACAAACACCTCCGGGAAACTGCTGTAGCCCCGCTGTATTCTGCTTTTCCCCTCAAACAGGTCCCGCAGATACCGCGATAAGGCCACATCCATGGTGCTGCCTCCCTCCCAGCGGGAGTAGTCCAGCTCGTTGGTCCGAATACGTTCCTCTAAATCTTCAGCTTCGGCGAAATCCCGGTTTGAGCGTTCTATGGCGGAAATAACCAGGGGATTAACCTCAAGAAGATCCAGTTCATACCGGCGGGCATTTATAATGCGGATAATTTCTCCCATGGTCTGATCAGCCAGCTCCGCATTTCTCCGTGCAAAAATCTCACTCAAATTTCTTCCGGTTATACTCAGGAGACTCACGGTAAGGATCCAAAGAAACCCGATAATAAACAGCAGAAGGAGAATTTTACCTCGAATTGAGTTGAAGAATGCTGCTACTGCAGAAATATCCGTTCTCCTTCCCGGAACTGCACCGGCACCAGCGGCAGGTTGAAACTTCTCTGACCTCTGGATTTATATACATCTCCGAATAAGCCGGGAAACACGAATTCCTGCTCCAGAAGTCTGAGCATATTACCCGGATTGATTTCATTCAGCTCTTCTGCCAGACTGCCCAGCATGGTAATTACGTCATAGCCAACCGCCGCATTATGATGAAATTCCTGACTATATTCCCTCCGGTAACGCTCGCTCAGGTCCTTGACCAGGCTGTACCCGGGATTATATACCGAAGGGCTGGCCACAATCATTCCCTGGGCTTCCTCCATCTTTAAAAATCCTGCGGTGGCCATGGTACTGGTGCCCAGCACCAACCCGTCGAAATTTTGGTGGCGGATTTCCTTCAGGGCGGCAATGCAGCCCGCCTCAAAACCGGCAATAAGAATGGCGTCGCTGTTACCCGCTAATAATACCTGGTTGGAAATATCCTGGGTTGCCGCCGGGTACGGGGCTGAGAGTACCCGAATTCCCTTTTCTGAAAAGGCTTCCCGGGCCTGGTTGTAGATTGACTGACCATAGGCATCGTCCTGATAAATGACAGACAGGCTTTTCACCTCAGGATAATTCACCAGGCTGTCCAGAGCTTTCAGCTCATCTGCTGCGGACTGGTAATAGCTGTAGGTATAGCGGTTTTGTCGGGGAACCTGGGGATTGGTTGCCACCAAAGCCAGCATAGGAATTTCTTCCCGGAGCGCAATGGGACCTATTTCCAGGGATACGGAGCTGAGCACCGGAATGATAACATCGGGCTTTCCGTTTTCCAGGAAATCATTCAGTTTTCCCACCGCTGCTTCAGGGTCCGAGGCGCTGTCTGCGAACATCAGACGCAGGCCCCCGGAGCGCAGCTGTCCCCGGTCTTCCAGATCCTCAACGGCCATTTCCATACCCAGCCGCACCGGGGCAAGATAGGAGGCAAAGCCGGTATCGGGAAACAGAACTGCAATTTCCATTACCGATCCGGGCTCACTGCAGCCAATACCCAGTATGGAGATAATGGATATGACTGCCGCCAGGAGAGCATTGGCGATTTTCTGCAATTTTCTTCCGTCTTGACGGGTATTCCAGGAGTTCATACAGGAGTTCATATCAAATAATAATTATTCATGGGGATGAAAAAATCAATGCGGCTGCTCATCCCCCAGGGGGAGAATTCACTCTGACGGGCAGTCATATCTGAACTCGCCGGGGATGAAAACGGGATTCAAGGGAATCGCCCCGGAGAATGTGGTCCGCCAGACCGGAGGCCAGGGCAGGGGCCAGCATAAACCCCCGGGTTCCCAATCCGTTGAGTACATAATGTCCAGGGAAACCGGACAAGGGGCCTGCATAGGCCATCCTGTCCCTGCTGGAGGGACGAATTCCCGCCCGGGTTCCCATGATTCGCTGCCCAAGTTCATACCTACTAAGGGGGAGAACAGCTGAGAGAACCGAGAGAATCCAGTCCGTTCCCTCTCCCCGGTAGTCGGGGCCGGTGAAATCCCTGAGATAACTTGCCCCCGCATCGTATATTCCCGGGGTTTCCCCGGGCTGAATCGTTAACCCTGCGCTGAGTATGGAGCTGCTCTCCAGCTGGGGCAACTCAAGGGTGAGTACCTCACCTTTTACCGGGTAATAGGGCAGCCGATCCCCGGGCAGGGCGGAGGAAGATGAAGACTCCAGAAACCGGCTTTGAACTCCCCGGGCATGGATGATGATCTCTCCGGGTTCAGGAACGGTATCGCCGGAAGGAAAAAAGTTCTCCACCAGGATTCTGTCTTCCAGCAGCATGGAGCGGAAATCCCGGATAAGTGCCCGGGCGCGGACCCAACCGCTTCCGGGAATTACCCCGCCGCCCCATGGCGCATCCACCCCCCGGATATGAGCGGGCAGTGCTCCCGAAGGAGCCGTCCAGCCGGATATTCCCGATTCAGCGGATGCCCGGTCCCAGCGTTCCCGCTCCTTCTGGCTGCGGAAAATACGGACTGTGGGGACACGGCGGAGATATCCGCCTGAAAATCCGCGTTGTGAAAGAAGCTGCTCAAGACCCCGGTAATCTTCCCATGCACGGGGGATCATCTCCGTTCCGGTGGCCAGGGTCATGCGTTTGAATACCAGGGGATTAATGGCTCCCTGGGAAACGGAAGAGCATCCGTATTCCGGTCCGGGATCATACAGCCTCAGACGGGTCGGGTCGGCATAGCCCCGCTTCATGAAATGGAATGCCAGCATGGTGCCGGCGATACCCTGGCCGGCAATAATAATCCGGGAAATATCCACCTGCTTAAAAGTCCATACTTTCCGCCCGGATGGCCGGTTTTACATGCTTGAGTGTGGAGAGCAGTCCGCACGCGGCCTGAATATCCTCTCCCCGGCTTCTGCGCATGGTGGTCATAATCCCTCTGGATTTCAGAAATGTCTGAAACTCCTCCATCTTTTCCCGGGGGCTGCCGGAAAGGGGAGAATCGGGAATGGGATGGAAATGGATCAGGTTTACCTTGCAGCGAAGACCGTTCAGCAGCTTCACCAGACGTCTGGCATGCTCCGGGGAATCATTCTCCCCGTCAAACATAATGTACTCAAAACTGAGCTTTCGCTGGGAAAAGTCATATTGCCTGAGTCGTTCTATTACCTCTTCTATGGGATACACGTTTTGTACCGGCATCAGCTGCCGCCTCTGTGCATCGAAGGGATTGTGAATGGAAATGGCCAGCTGGGCCTTTGTCTCCCGGAGGAAGCGCTCCATGGCCGGGATTACCCCGATGGTGGATACGGTTATCCGTTTGGAACTCATGTTGAGCCCCTCCGGATCGGTGAGAATTTGGATGCTTTTAATCACTCCGTCGATATTGTCCATGGGCTCTCCCATGCCCATGTACACGATGTTGGTGAGCGTTGCCCGTTCCGGCAGGGTGTACACCTGACTGAGAATTTCCCCCACACTGAGCTGCCCCTGGAATCCCTGCCGGGCAGTCATGCAGAACAGACAGCCCATCTTACAGCCCACCTGGGTTGAAAGGCAGAGAGTGGCACGGGATGCCTCCGGAATATATGCCGCCTCAACATATTTTTTTCCCGGCGCAGGGTAGAGGTACTTCTTGGTTCCGTCGCTGGAGAGATCCGCATGACTGTGGGGCACAGGTTCTGCGCTGTATTCGGCGGACAGCTTCTCCCGAAGCGCCTTGGAAAGGTTGGTCATAAGATCAAAATCCCAAACCATGTGGCCGTAGATCCAGCTGAACAGCTGCTTGGCCCGGAATGCAGGTTCTCCCAGCTCTTCCATGAGGGCTTCAAGTTCTTTTCTGGTGTACCCGAATATATTTTTCATACAAACCGTCCTATTTTGAGGGGCGGATCCCGGAACGGGATCCTTCTTCAGAAATAAATCTCTGAGATTACGGATGAGAATGGAATGCCGAGGCGGTAAAGGATTTGACGAACATGAATTATCATTTGTTCACTTCCGCAGAGATAATACCTTGCGTCCCGGGGTAACTGCCGGACGCCCAGCTCCTGAAGCCAGGATGTGAGTCTGCCGGGGAATAAAAAGGGAACGAGCCCCCCTTCCGCCGATTCCCTATTGGCAGGATTGCTGAGACAGGCAATATACGGAAATTTGTCCGGCTCATCAAGTCCGCCGGCGCCGGAAATAATGTGCTCGCTGCCATAAAAATCCTCCGGCCTGCGCGCACCGTGGACGAGCATTGCGCCCTTGGCGTATCCGGCCCGGTATGCAGAGAGAAAGGGTGCCACACCTGTACCGTTGGCTATCCATACTTCGCTGATTCCACCGGTGTCACCGGAACCGGCGCTATTGTTTAGGGCTGTGCCGGCCAGGGCTGTACCGGCCAAGGATGTGCCGTCCAAGGATGTACCGTCCAAGGATGTACCAGGGAGAAACTCCCCTTTTGGGGGGCTCACCAGCAGGCTTTCCCCCGGTTTCATAGATGAAAGTCTCGGCGTGAGTTCTCCTCCCAGGGTAACCGTGTACAGAATTTCCAGCCCGGGGTTCCCCGGCGGACTGGCGATGCTGTAAAGCCGGGGGGGAGTGGCGGCGGAATCGGTCAGGGCAAGCATTTGCCCGGGAATGAAATCCGGGGAATAGTCCAGTGTGAGCAGGAATGCGCTTTTTCCGTATGATTTCTGACTGAGAATGGTAACGGGTTTCAGTCCGCCTGCTGTATTGTTCATCGGCAACGAGTATAGCCGTTCAACCGGCGATAATAAAGTCCCGGGAAATCTCTTGGGGATGCTCAACCTGCCTTCTGCTGATTACCCGGACTTCACGCACCACCGCAGAGGGAGGGCCTGAATCCAGCCAGCTGCGGTATGCCTGAATTTCTTCAGCATCTCCGAAGGCCCTGGTTTCCACATCTCCACCGGGGAGATTCCGCACCCAACCACTGAGACCCAGGCGACGTGCACGGCTGAGGGCGGAGTAGCGGAATCCAACCCCCTGAACCATGCCGGATATTCTGCAATGAAGTTCTTCCATAGGACTTACACGCCCCCGGAAGCCGATGATGCGTTGGTTCCAGCTGCGGCTGCAGGTTCAGAACCCCCCTGGGGGTGTACGGTGAACTCCATGGTATTCCAGCGGTTCATGGCACTGAGAATGGCGGTAAACTGAGCTGCGGAGGTATCCGTATCCCTTCCCACACCCCAGATACTGTGACCGTCCCTGGCTTCCACCCGGATATACGCGGCAGCTTCCGTTGCGCTTCCCGCACCGATGGCCTGCTCCTCATACTCGGCTACGCTCATCTGAAGGTCGAGCAGCGCATTCAAGCCGTTCATGAATGCACTTATGGGTCCGTTTCCGGTGCCTTCCACGGGATACTCCCGGCCTTCCAGTTCCACACCGCCGTGGAAATTTACATCACCACTGTGATGCCCTCTGGAGAGGGAGTATTCGGCCAGGGCCAGCTTATCCCGGCGGTTCACATATTCCTGGTCAAAGGCATGCTTAATCTCCGAACTGGATAATTCCCGGACAAGCTGGTCGGAAATGGAATTAATATGGGTGCCGATTTCCGGCTGCAGACTCCGGGGGATTTTTAATCCGTACTCGTTTTCCAGAACATAGGCAACCCCGCCTTTACCGCTCTGACTGTTAATTCTGATAATCGCTTCGTAGCTCCGTCCGATATCCTGGGGATCGATGGGCAGATAGGGGACATCCCAGCGGCTTTGGGGATCCTTGTCCACCAGGGACATACCTTTGCTGATGGCATCCTGGTGACTTCCGCTGAATGCGGTGAACACCAGATCTCCTCCATAGGGATGACGCTCATGCACATGCATTCTGGTGGTCTCTTCATAGATCCGCCGGACGCGGGGGATGTTATGGAGATCCAATCCCGGATCTATACCCTGGCTGTACATGTTTAATGCAAGGGTAATGATATCTACGTTTCCGGTGCGCTCCCCGTTACCGAAAAGAGTGCCTTCCACTCGGTCGGCACCGGCCATCAGTCCCAGTTCGGTTGCCGCAACTCCGGTGCCTCGGTCATTATGGGTGTGAAGGGAGATAATTACCTCATCCCGGCGTTTCAGATTCCTGATCATCCATTCGATTTGGTCGGCGAAAATATTAGGCGTGCTCAGCTCCACGGTTGCCGGAAGATTAATAATCATCTTTCCCCGTTTTGAAGGGTTCCAAAGATCGATCACCGCATCACACACCTCAACCGCATACTCCAGTTCTGTACCGGTAAAACTTTCAGGGCTGTATTGAAAGATCAGCTCGGTGTCTTCCAATTCATCCAGGAGGTCGATCACATTTTGCGTCCCCTCCAGGGCAATTTGTTTGATTTCCTCTTTGTTTTTTCTGAAGGTAATCCGGCGCTGCTGTTCGGATGTTGAATTGTATAAATGGAGAACCGCCCGTTTCACCCCTTTCAGGCTCTGGACTGTTCTCTCGATCAAATGCTTTCTGCTTTGTGTGAGAACCTGCACCGCCACATCATCGGGGACCATGCCGTTGTCTATCAATGTTCTCAGAAAATCGTATTCAATCTGGCTGGCACTGGGGAATCCTATCTCGATCTGCTTGAATCCCATTTCAACCAGAAGGTTGAACATCCGCTCTTTCTCCTGAATGTTCATCGGTTGGGCCAGAGCCTGATTTCCATCCCTCAAATCCACAGTACACCACAGGGGATGGCGGGTTATCTGCTGATTCGGCCACTGTCGGTCCGGTAAATTCACCTGGGGGTAAGTTTTATACTTTGACATACGATCCTCCATCGTTTTGTAAGTTACTGGAAATCAGGGTGCCCGGAATACCGGACAATAAAAAACCCGCTGCGTATATGCAGCGGGTGTGATTTCCGTTGTCATCTCCAGAACCGGTGGTTACCGGGTCTGTATACAGACACACGCACTGCAGCAGGATGGGTTCAAACCTAGTAGGAGTAGGATAGAAATGTCTGCTGTGCCTGTTAATCCGTTCATTGTACCTAATAATGATACTATGCCGGCGCTGTGTCAATATTTATTCCGGAAAAACGGGAATTTATACAGAATTTTTCAGGAATTTATCCCGTATTTAGATTTTCCACTGCCGCAATCCGGGAATCTCTCCGAGAATTGGATAGACCGGCTGCCCGGAGCTTTCACTTGCCCGGTAGAGTATTCGCGGATACAATTAGCCCGGGAGGGGGAAGAATGAGAAACAGCGATACGATTGCAGGAAGCAGCAGTTTGGGGGAACGTCTCGGAAAGATCAAGCGGAGTGAGACCGTGTATTTGCATCATGGCAAACGGAAAACTCTGCTTCGGGACCGTATCACCATCGGCAGATCTTCCGACTGCGATATTATCATTTCCGATAATCTTACCTCCAGACATCACGCCCTGATACAAAAAATCAAGAACGCGTATTTCATTACCGATGAGAACAGCACTAACGGGGTGCTGGTGAACGGGGAGCCCATAGAAAACGGTACCTATGTGCGTCTTCATCCTGCGGATACCATTACCATTGGACGAACCGAACTTCATCTGCTCCCAGGTTAGTAGCCGGAATTTCTTCGGAAAATACATTCATTCCTCTTTCTCTTGCATAGCCGCAGCCAACTGAATACCTTACTATTTAACAAAGAATAGAATTAACATAACAAGTGTCTTCTGGATTCCGAACAGTGAGGTGGCCTGGGAGCTGCCTCAGCATACAGGTCGGATAGGGAACAGAGGGGGAACGGGAATGGTCGAATTGGTGATTGTCAGGCATGCAAAATCAAGCTGGAAATTTCAGGACCTTGAAGATTTTGAACGTCCGCTGAATTCCACCGGAAGGAAAGATATCCAGCTAATGAAGGATCTGTATCCTGAACGGCTGCCCAAACCTGATAGCATTCTTGCCAGTTCCGCCGAACGGACAAGGGAAACGGCAGCTGCCATGGGCGCGTATTGGGCGGACGTCGCCCCTCCGCTGCTTCTGGATGAACTGTACCTGGCGGATGAGGAAACCATCCTGCTTGCCCTGAGAAACCACGGGAAGGGCGATTGTGTATACCTTTGCGGTCATAATCCCGGGGTGAGTCTCGCCGCCTCCCGGATTTGCGGCCGGGATCTGGGTGACTTGCCCACATTTGCAGCGGTTCATATAACTCTGGAACCATCCTCCGGAGACTGGAGCGAACTGAACTGGGATGATGGTATGTTCAGGAAGGTCCTGACGCCCTTCAGGGAATAGCCGGGGGTCGGAATCCGAACCGCCGAAATCCGAACCGTTGGAACCCGAACCGTTGGAACCCCAACCAGGAGAACAATTCAAAGGAGAACTTTCATGTCCGAATCTGCCATTTACCGAAATCAACCGCAGGATACAGACGCTGCAGCGGGGATGACCCTTTCCGGGCTGACTCACGGACTGCATCGCTACCTCCGGATGTATGAGAGTGAAGAAACCACAGCCCGCAGAATGCTCCGGCTCATAGATGAGGGGCAGAGGGCATTCTCCAGAAGTTTTTACACCCCCGGGCATTTCACCGGATCTGCCTGGATCATTGATCCCCGGGAAGAGCTGGTATTGCTTACCCATCATCGAAGATTAGATATGTGGCTTCAGCTGGGGGGACACGGGGAGGGCGAAGGTGACATTCTTGCAATAGCCCGAAGGGAAGCCGTGGAGGAATCAGGAATTCCCGCCGGAGATCTCCACCTTGCCACAGCGGAGCTGTTCGATATTGATATACATCCGATTCCCCCCGGAAGAAACGAACCCGCCCACAGCCATTATGATGTCCGGTTTCTCTTCACCGCCGATTCCCGACGGGAAGTGATAGTCAGCGATGAATCCCATGATCTGGCCTGGGTGGATCTGGATCTGCTTGAAAACTACACCCGGGAGGAGAGCATGATACGGATGAAGGAGAAAAGCCTGCAAATGCTGGACGAGTTGAAGAGAGCACGGTGATGAGGGATCGGGGACTTCGATTCGTACTGTGCAGTTCACTGGATCAGGTGAATCCGGAGGAGTGGAACGCATGTCTCAGCCCCGAATCTCCGCCGTTTTTGGGGTATCACTGGATGCGGGCGTACGAAGCGTCGGGATCAATGTCCCCTGAAACAGGCTGGCAGCCCATCCATCTTCTTGGACTTGAGCCGGTGGAATCTACAGCGGAGGGCGGCGGGGAAGGAGGACAAACGGCGGGCCGCTATAGCGGACTCCGTTTTGCTCTTCCGTTATATATTAAAAGCCACAGCTGGGGTGAGTTTGTCTTTGATTTTGCCTGGGCGGATGTGGCCCGACAGCTGGGAAAGGCCTATTATCCTAAAGCGGTGGGGGTAATTCCCGCCACTCCCGCAACGGCATACCGCCCATTGTACTCCGCTGCGGGCGGCGCTGACAGAACTGGGGAGGGGGAGTACCGGAATATCCTTGCCGCCGCCCTTGAATATCTCAGGGAGGAACTGCCCCGCCTGGGGATTATGAGTTTGTCGTTCCTGTTCACCGAACCCCGGTTCGCCGGGGATTTGGAGACTCTGGGGTTTCATCGCTGGATACACCAGGGCTTTGAGTGGCGGGGAGAGGGACTGCTTCATTTTGATGATTATCTTGCCCAATTCAACAAGAATCAGCGAAAGAACATCCGCAAAGAGCGGAAACGCTTTAGAGAAAGCGGCCTCGAGCTGAAGGTGGGCAATCCGGATGCAAACGATCCATTTGTCGCCGACGACATGTTCGATCTCTATGAGCGCACCAACGACCAGTTCGGCCCCTGGGCTGCCAAGTTTCTCAACAGGGAATTTTTCCGGGAGGTATTCCGGAGCTGTGCTGAAGATATTGTACTGGTCAGTGCTCACCACGGGGATGAGGTGGTTGCCAGGTCAATGCTGCTGAAGGATTCCCGAAGATTGTTCGGCAGATACTGGGGAACCCGGCGTTTTGTAAAGGATATGCATTTTAATCTGTGCTATTACGAACCCATCGACTATGCCATCCGGGAGGGGCTTGAGAGCTTTGACCCGGGAATGGGTGGAGAACACAAACCCCGCAGGGGATTTTGGGCCGTGGAACAGTACAGCATGCACCTTTACTTTGATCCCCTCATGGATCAAATTTTTCAGGGAAACATCCATCAATTCAACCGGCATTCCGCCGAAATGATTGATCATATCAATACCCAGCTTCCGCTGAAAGAAAAATCCTGATTATTGCCCCAGGTCGTCCCGGGATGCAATATGGACGGCCGGAAAGGAATATCCCAATGGGACAATCCAGGCGTATCATCAAAACCGAAAGCGATTTCTCATATGCGGGGGGGAATTCTCTGTGCTACAATATGGGGCTCAATCATTGAAGGGAACGTCGAATGAATCCGATCAGTCAGAACCGCCGTCTTATTTTCCTCGCCATTCCGGTTATTGCCGTGTTGGCTGTCTCTGTATGGATGCTCACCCGTCTTGCCCTTGAATCCGCTCTGCATACAGGTGAAAGCGATTGGCTCAACTACCAGCAGCGAAAATTTCATGTGGTTGTACTATTTCCCGATTCTGAGGACAGCCTCTACCGGCGCATACGAAATGAGTTGAGCAGTTTTCTTGACGGCCCGCCGGGAGATGAAATAGGCATGCAGTTTCTTGAACCCTTTCCATTTATGACATCCCGGGAATCCATGTTTCGCCACAGCGAAATAGCTCAGATCGCAGCGGTTGACGGGGTGATCATTGCAGCCCCGGTATCTTCCTCCCTTCAGGAGTCTCTCAGCACCGCCCGGGCCAGGGGGGTCAAAGTGGTGTCCATGAACGGGAATCTCAGTGATTCGGCGGCGGACAGCGTGGTGGGAGTGGACAGTTTTGCCCTGGGGGCGGATCTGGGGCAGAGGGTCCTGAATCTGCCCATAGACCTCCAGGGGGTGGTACTGCTTTCAAGCAACCGGGCGCTTATCAGCAATTTCGACGAGTTTCAAACCGGATTAAAAACCGCACTGTTCGCCGGCGAAGGTCGGCTGCCGCTGTCGGTAATTGAATTGTCTCCCGACGATATTTTCGCCCGGCAGGCCATAGAGGAAATCTTAAACGACTCACCGGGCTATAATCTAATTATTACCGACAGTCCGGATATTACCCTTAATCTATCCCAGGCCATTATCGAACAAAATATTGTGGGTTCAGCCTATGTTATTGGCAGCGGTTCCGGTGAAGAGTTGGAGGATTACATCGCTGCAGGGATTATCCAGGGGCTCATGAATATCTCCCCCGGTGAAGCGGCCTTAAAAACCCTCTCTGTCATGTCTGAATTATTGAACGGTGCCCCCCCCCGTCAGGAAATGGAAATTAAGGTGCGCCTGGAGGGGATGTGAAACGAAGCCGAATTATCATCGGAATCACCAGGCAATTTTCATCCATCCGCTCCCGTATCAGTTTGGTGTATTTGCTTACCATTATCCCCATGGCTCTTGCTGCAATTCTGGTGTTTCTGTATTCCAGCCAGTTACTGGGATCCGCCCAGGCAATGTTTGATCAGAACCTGTATCTGGAACAGGTGAACGATGTGGTTACAAACCTGGACGTAAAGACCCGCCAGTATCTGAATCTTCGGGATAACCAGGCTCTCAGAGACTTTATCGAACTGGACGCCCAGCTCGCCCAGCTCATTGCACAACTCCCCGCCGAGCCGGGAACCAGTCAGGATATTTTGAACCTGCACCTGTTACGGAATCTGTTTGAAGAGTATCAGAGTAAGGTTCGGGCTGCGGTGCAGGCCCGGCGTGGTCGTCTTACCCGGCAGTACAGCCTTTATTATGAGGAAAGTCAGACCATTATCGATTATATTAACCTATTGGTGCTCAATATCAACTGGCTGGATTTTCAGAAAAATCTTGAGCAATACCTTTCCTTCTCCCAGTGGTACACGGAAATCCAATTCTGGGCCCTGATCATTCTTACCGCCACCGCAGCCTTCAGTCTTGTACTCATTTCATTCTTTTCCTTCCGCTTGAGCACTCCCATAGTTCGTCTCAGCGAGGCTGCACGGGAATTCGGAAAAGGGGATTTTACCGTAGCATTAATAGATTCCCGGGGCGCCAGCAGGGAGGTGACCCAGCTTACCAGCACCTTCAATACCATGAAGGAGCGGATCAGCAACTATATTGAGCAGCTAAAAGAGACGGCAAAAATCAAGCAGGATCTTATGGAGCAGAATATTCAAAACCTGCACATGAAGCATGTGCTGAAGAGTGCGGAATTGATTGCCCTCCAGAATCAGATCCAGCCTCATTTTCTGTTCAACACCATAAATACCGGTGTACAATTATCAGTTGTGGAGGGGGCTGAACGTACTGCAGACTATCTGGGTCATCTGGCTGAAGTATACCGGTACAATCTCCGAAAAGCAGATGCTCCGGTCAGTCTTCGGGAAGAATTGAGTTCCCTGGAAAGTTATATATATGTTCTGAAAATCCGTTTCGGGGAGCGGATCCGCTTTGTTATCCAGGTAGATGAAGATTGCAAGGACCTGTTAATTCCCCCCCTCATTCTCCAGCCTCTGGTGGAAAATTCCGTGGGACATGGTCTCAGTGAGATGACCGCCGGGGGAGAGGTGCGGATCTGCGGCCGGAGAGAATCGTTCAACGGCCAGGAGCGTCTGATGCTCTCGGTACGGGACAATGGAAAGGGAATCACTGAAGCACGGGTATCGGAGGTACTGGCAGCGGTTGATACAGATGACCCCCTGGATATGATGATGTCAGACTCACCGGGGATCGGCCTGGTGAATGTGCTTCAGCGTATCCGGCTTTTTTTCGGTCAGCGGGGAGAGATTGTCCTGGATGGAGCAGCGGATTCGGGGACGAAGATTCTGTTCAGACTCCCAATAAAGGAGATGGATGATGTCTGAAGAGGTGACAGTATATGTTGTGGATGACGAGCAACCAGTGCTGGAAGGGGTGAAACGGGTTCTTGAGGACAACGGTAATCCCTACCGTCTTGCGGGAAGCGCGTTGAACGGCAGCAAGGCCCTTGAGCAGATTCCGGTTATTCAGCCGGATATCATTCTCATGGATATTAATATGCCGGGAATTAACGGCCTGGAGGTGATCCGTCAGCTGAATTCTGCAGGGGTTCAGGCAGTATCAATTCTTATTACCGCATATGAGCGTTTTGATATTGCCAGGGAAGCCTTCGGTTTGGGCATATACTCCTATCTACTGAAACCGGTAACACCGCAAAAACTTATAGCCGCCCTGGACGAAGCCCGCCCTGAGGTGGATGGGCGAAAATCCCGCCATCGCTCCCTGCTTCAGGCCAGGGAAGATCTGCTGGAAAGCCGTAAACTGATGGAATGGTCGTTTGTGAATCAACTGACTCAAGGCATTCTTTCTCACCCCATGATAGAAGAGTTCATGGAGCGGCTGGGTATCTCCCCCGATACCAAGTTTGTCCCAGTCCTGCTTATATTTCAGGAGCATTCTTCCCGGAACGCCCATGATCTGATTGTTCAGCTGGGCTACCAGCTTCCCCTTGTCAGCGGCAGCCTCATTCACCAACGCCAACTCTGGACCCTCATTAGGGGGGAACACAGTGTTGCATCAGTCAAAAATGCGCTGACAAAAGCGGGAAACCGTCTTTCTTCTCCCGTTCCACCCCCTGCTCCCGTTCCTCTGGCTTCTTCCGCTCCTCTGGCTTCTTCCGGCAGACCAGAACCCCAAGACGCCGGCAGTGGAATTCTGTGCAATGTGTACCCCGCCGCTTTGCTTTCAGACATTCCCGCCGTAATCGCCGATACAGCCAGTTCCAGCGGATTTAATCTTGGATCCCGGACAGATGTGGATGAATCCGAAGCCCGATCCCGGCAGCTGCAGACCCAGGGCTGTTCCGGAAGCGAATTGGCGGTTGCCCTGGAGCGGCTTTTAATCCGCGGCGGGATATATGAAGCAAGGGATCTCCTGTTCTC
Source organism: Salinispira sp. (assembly GCF_059431795.1). Classification (NCBI taxonomy): domain Bacteria; kingdom Pseudomonadati; phylum Spirochaetota; class Spirochaetia; order Spirochaetales; family Spirochaetaceae; genus Salinispira; species Salinispira sp. The sequence goes on along the minus strand of NZ_JBXWXS010000016.1, from coordinate 69,451 downwards.
CGATCCGTGTTTCCGTTCCAGTGCGGAGGATCCCGGGGGCAGGAGCGGGGATTTGGCAACCGCCTATCTGTTTGTACAAAGAATTCTTGCTTTGCTGTATTCCCGGGAGGAGGCTGAGGTGACCGATTCATGGCTGAGTTCAGGTCCGGCCTTGGTACCCCGGGACATGTCGGGTTTGGACAAGGGGGTAGTGGAGGAATTTCAACGACTGGCCCGGGTATATTCCCGGAAAATGGACAGCAATCCTTTAATCCGCCAAGTGCTGTTGTATATCGATGAGAATTTTCATCGTCAGTTCAGTCTCGAGGAAGCGGCCCAGTACTGTAATGTGAGTCCCCAGCACCTCAGCAGGAGTTTCAGCGCTCATATGGGAATTTCCTTCGTGGATTATCTCACCCAAATGAGAGTGCAGGAAGGGATTCGGCTTATGCAGCAGGGTAAACAGAACATTTCCGAGGTTGCACGGCTCTGCGGCTACAGTGATCCCAATTATTTTTCCCGGATATTCAAAAAAGTTCACGGAATAACCCCTACGGCTTTCATTCAGTCTCTTCAAGGAGAATCACAGTGATGGATCTGAAAACATATGACGCTCCGGCCCGCCCGCCGCTCATCCCGGGAACGGTTTCCTCCCCGGCGGCTAATCCTCGGCACCCTTCCTCCATTATAGTTCTGTCAGCCTTGCTGTTGATGAGCTCTATATTCCTCTTGGGCTCATGCAGCGAGGGGAGTGATTCCCCAAACAGCCATGGACGGCTTATTAAGATCGGCTTTTCCCTGGATTCGGTGGTGGTGGAACGCTGGGAGCGGGATAAAGAGGAGTTTATTACCCATGCCAGAAGCCTGGGGGCGGAGGTGAAGTACCGGTTTGCCGTTGCCGATGCACGGAAGCAGGTTGAAGATATTAATGAACTGCTGGATGACGGTGTGGACGCTCTCGTGGTGGTCCCCAACGATGCCCAGGCCTTGCAGGGTGTGCTCAAACGGGCGGCCAACATGGGGGTGCCGGTGATCTCCTACGACCGGCTTATTCTGAATTCTCCTGTCTCCGCTTATGTGAGTTTCGATAACGTAGAAGTGGGTAGATTGATGGCAGAGGGCCTTATTAAACACGCCGGATTCGACAGTAAAATACTAATTATCAACGGTGGTTCGAAAGATAATAACTCCCGACTTCTTCGCAGGGGAATCAGTGAAGTGCTCCGACCATACAGCAACCGGGGGATGATCCGAATTGTGGGAGAGATCACTCCCGATGACTGGTATACCACCCTCATTGAAGATGAATTGGAAGACTACATCAGTAATTACGAGCTGGACGGCATAATTGCTGCAAATGATCTGTTCGCCGATAGTGCCATCCAGATTCTCGCCCGGTACCGGCAGGCGGGAGATGTGGTTGTAGTGGGGCAGGATGCGGATCTTATTGCCTGTCAACGTCTGGTGGAGGGGATCCAGCACCGGACCATTTACAAGCCCATCGACAGACTGGCCAGGCAGGCGGCGGAAACCGCCTTCAACCTTGCTGTGGGAGAAACGCTTCACAGCAGCAGAATGGTGGACAACGGCTACGCCCTCACTCCGTCCATTATCGTACAGCCCATTGCGGTGGAAAAAGAAAATCTGGATGAAACGGTGATCGCCGACGGGTTCCACAGCCGGGAAGAGGTGTACCGTCAGCGCCGGTAATTCCCCTCCATGCGGCGCGCAGTTCTGTCAGCTTGTTGATAGCACAATTTCAGGTTAAAATATTCCTTGTCTGATCCCATTGGAACGCATTGTGCAAAAAAAATTGCAGATGATTCACAAATATTTCTTCATGACGGAATTATGAACCCGCTGTAGTCTGATATCAATTCGGGCGGTACGCCCGGTACGACATTTTTAAGGAGGGCGTCTTTATGAAGAAGAGTCTTATTATAGCTCTGACGCTTATGTTCGTTTTTGGATCAGTTTTCACCGCATTCGCAGAAGGTTCTGCCGAATCCGATGAACTGGTGATTGGACTTTCACTCCCCACACAGCGGGAAGCTCGTTGGGTAAGTGATAAAATCACAATGGAAAACTATGCCGAAGAACTCGGAGTTGAGCTTCTGGTGCAGGTGGCCGATGCAGACCAGGCACAGCAGGCATCTCAGGTTGAAACCCTGTTGACCCGGGGAATCGATGTGTTGATCCTCGCACCCCACGATGCTTCCGCATCTGCGGCTCTGGTATCTGGAGCTGAAGATGAAGGTGTACCCGTAATTTCCTACGACCGTCTGATTACCAATTCAGCAGATGTGGATCTCTACATCTCCTTCGACAATGTGGGTGTTGGTCGTCTTCAGGGTGAGTATTTCGTAAATAATACTCCTCCGGGAAATATCATCGTAATGAGCGGCGCTCCCACCGACAACAATGCCAAACTGTTCAAACAGGGAGCGATGGAGTTCATCCAGCCCAAGATTGATGACGGCACCTACAATGTAGTGGCTGAACAGGGCGTTGATAACTGGCTTCCCACCAATGCTTTGAGCATTGTTGAAAATGCTCTTACCGCTGCTAACAATGACGTTGTGGGTATTCTTGCCCCCAATGACGGTACTGCCGGCGGTGCAATCGTAGCTCTTGAAGCACAGGGTCTCGCAGGGGATGTTGTTGTAACCGGTCAGGACTCTGAGGCTGCTGCCGCAAAACGGATTCTTGCAGGTACTCAGGACATGACTGTGTTCAAAGACACCCGTGATCTTGGTAAAGCTGCCATTGATGCTGCCATTGAATTTGCCAAGGGTAATACTCCCGAAACAAACGGTGCGGTGGACAACGGAGTTATCGATGTACCTTCAATCCTGCTGGTACCCTACGTTGTAACTGAAGATAATCTTCAGGAACTGCTGATCGACAGCGGATATCTCAGCGAAGACGAGATTCAGTAATTTGGATTGATTACCTCTTTCCCGGGGGATCTATTCCCCGGGAAGTGGAGGAACCGGGTCTGCAGACCCGGTTCCGTATTGGTAATTGCAAAAACAAAGTATGGGATAAACTATCTTCCCATATGCGGCATACAGAATGGAAACCTGGAAAAATTATGGGCGAATATATTTTAGAAATGAAGAACATTGTCAAGGAGTTCCCAGGAGTGCGGGCCCTGGATGATGTGAATCTTCAGGTCAAAGAAGGTGAGATTCATGCGCTGGTAGGAGAAAACGGTGCAGGGAAATCCACGCTCATGAAGGTGCTCAGCGGGGTTCATCCTGCAGGGACCTATCAGGGGGAGATTCTGATAGACAATCAGCCCCAATCTTTTGACGGCATTCGGGAAAGTGAAGCAGCCGGTATTGCGGTGATCTATCAGGAGCTGGCCCTGGTCAAGTTTATGAACGTGGCGGAGAATATTTTCCTTGGAAACGAGATTCGGAATGCCCGGGGAGCAATTGACTGGCATGAGACCTATGCAAAGTCCCGTGACCTTCTAAAAGAGGTTACTCTGAATATTCCCCCGGAAACTAGAATTATGAACCTTGGAATCGGCGCTCAGCAACTGATCGAAATTGCCAAGGCATTATCGAAAAATACCAGGATTCTTGTTCTCGATGAGCCCACAGCTGCGCTCAATGAGACTGAATCCGCCAACCTTTTGAATATTATCAGAACTTTGAAGGAAAAAGGGGTCACCTGTATTTATATCTCCCATAAACTTGAAGAAGTTCTGGATATTGCAGACAGAATTACGGTGCTTCGGGACGGTAAAACCATTGAAACCCGGGACACCGAACAAGAACGTGTTACCGAGAACGATATTATCTCCATGATGGTGGGGCGAACCCTGACCCAGCGCTTCCCCAGAGTTGAACACAGCGCAGGTGAAACCATCATGAGCGTGAAAAACTGGACCGTCCCCCATCCCGATATCCCGGAAAAGAATATCATTGAGAATGTATCGTTCGAAGTGAATAAGGGCGAGATATTAGGGATTGCGGGTCTTATGGGTGCAGGCAGGACCGAGCTGGCAACGAGCCTCTTTGGTGCATTCGGCACAAATATTACCGGCGAATTGCGCATTAACGGATTACCGGTGCATATTCATAATCCTGAGAGTGCAATTAAAAACGGTTTGGGCTATGTCACCGAAGACCGGAAGTCCCGTGGACTTGTGATGGGCATGAACATCATTGAAAACTCAACTCTTGCCAGCCATTACCGTCTTTCCAAAGGAAATGTCATTAATAAGCTGGAGGAAATTCTGCTGACCACCAAGTACGTGAAACAGCTGAATGTGAAAACACCCGGACTTGAACAGCTGGTAAAAAACCTCTCCGGAGGAAATCAGCAGAAGATAATTCTGGGAAAATGGTTGATGACCCAACCCACCGTGCTGATCCTGGATGAACCCACCAGGGGCATTGACGTGGGAGCTAAATTTGAGATTTACAATATTATGAATGAGCTCGTTGATCAGGGAGTGGGAATTGTCATGATTTCCTCCGAACTGCCGGAGATCCTTGGTATGAGCGACCGTATTCTTGTCATGCATGAAGGAGAGTTCACAGGAGAACTTTCCTCTCAGGAAGCTGATCAGGAACGGCTGATGCACCTTGCAACAGGAGGTAGATAAATGACGGCTCAAACTAACGAGCAGACGCTGGGTCAAGTACTCAGATTTCAGCTAAAAAACAACTTTCGCCAGTACGCCATGTTTTTTGTTCTGGTGGCCATTTGGGGTATTCTTACCATAGCCACCGGCGGCGTGTTCATTCAGGGACGGAACCTTACCAACCTGCTTCTCCAGTCAAGCTTTATTGCCACACTGGCGGTGGGAATGGTGCTGGTAATTGTAGCCGGTCATATCGACCTTTCTGTGGGCTCGATTGCAGGTTTCATCGGCGGTGTGGCTGCAATTTTGAACGTGCACTATGAATGGAACGCATTGATTGTGATCGTTGTGGCCCTGGGGCTTGGAATTGTCATCGGGCTCTGGCAGGGATACTGGATAGCGTATCAGGGTATTCCGGCATTCATTGTCACCCTGGCCGGTATGACCATATTCCGTGGGCTGCTTTTGGCGGTAACCCGCGGTGAAACCATTGCACCTATCGATGAAACATTTGCCGCCATAGGCGGAGGGTATCTGCCCAGGCTGGTGATGAATGTGGGTGAACGAAACGGATTTCACGATCTAACGGCAATTCTGGTGGTGGTAGCCATCCTTGCATTTGTGATTTCCACCATCCGCAGCCGCCGTCAAAGGATAGAGTACGGGTTCAGCGTACTTCCCCAGCGGGTTGAAATTCTCAAACTGGTCGGCGGAAGTCTCCTGATCACCCTGTTCGCACTCCCGGTGATGACTTACAGAGGTCTTCCCTATTCAATTCTGATTTTACTGATCCTGGTTCTTGGGTACACCTTTCTGACTAAAAACACGGTATTCGGCCGGCATGTGTATGCCATGGGCGGGAACAAGGAAGCAGCAAGATTATCGGGTATTAATATCCGCAAGAAGACCCTCATGATTTTTGTGAGCATGGGTTTTCTCTCAGCAGTATCGGGACTGATATTCACCGCACGGCTGAAATCAGCCACCGCAAGCGCCGGTAACCTCTTTGAGCTGGATACCATCGCCGCCACCATTATCGGCGGTACTTCAACCCTTGGGGGTGAAGGTACGGTATTCGGTGCAATTATCGGTGCACTTCTAATGTCGAGCATAACAAACGGTATGCAAATAATGAACGTACCCACAGAATGGCAGATGGTTGTTCGTGGATTGGTTCTCCTCCTCGCCGTTTGGTATGATGTGTCCATGAGGACCAAGAAATAACATATTTGCAGGTATCCCCCAATTGCCTGCAATCACTACCCCCTGGAGGCCGTCTGCATACGCAGGCGGCCTCTTTTTTCCAGCACGGATGTTTTTGCACCGCCTGATTTGATGTATACTAAAGAGTGACAGTCAGCCAGCAGTGCAGCTATATAGCGGGGGAAGCAATGGACAAATTACGGTGGGGAATTTTGGGATGCGGAGGGATAGCCGCTTCGTTCGCCTCGGATCTTCAGCACAGCAAGTCAGGGGTATTGGCAGCTGTAGCCAGCAGGGATGGGAAACGGGCCCGCAGATTCAGCGAGACCCATGGAGCGGAACGCTATCATACAAGCTATGAGGCTTTGCTCGATGATTCCCATGTGGACGCGGTATATATTGCCACCCCCCATCCCTTTCATTTCAATCAGGCCCGGAATGTGATTGAGGCCGGGAAGCATGTATTTATCGAAAAGCCCGCCTGTCTGAATGCATCTCAGTTGAAAACGCTCATGGGCGAAGCGGAAGAAAAAGGTCTGTTCCTGGGGGAAGCCTTTTGGACCGCCTATTTCCCCTTGGTACAGATGCTGAAAGAGGTGGTCGGCTCATCGGTTCTCGGTGAGCTGCTTCACATAGAGGCAACGTTCTGCTCCAAACTTCCCAATATTCCGGAACAACGCTGGCTTAACCCAGACCTGGGAGGCGGCAGCCTTCTTGATATCGGCATATATCCTCTGGCGTTTACCATGCACCTCTTTGGTGAAACTCCCGGGGAGGTGAAAAGCATGATGATTCCCGGATCAACCGGGGTGGATATTCATGAACAAATATCTCTGGGGTTTCCTGCCGGGGGGACTGCCTCTCTTACATCCGGTTTCCGCTTCGATCACCCCCATGTGGCCCGAATGATTTTCAGTCATGGAAGCGTGTATCTTCCGGATTTTTTTCATCCCCGGGACATGATTCTGTATCCCGAATCGGATGCCGATCTGGACTCCATTCAAATTGCGGATACGGTACAGATGACAAGGATTGAGAATCCCAACGAAAACAGCCCCTATGACGGAGTACATTTTTCCCAGGATTTTCCCGGGCATGGGTATCAATTTGAAATTGAAGCGGTCTCCCGCCATCTGCTGGAGCAGATGAACGCCGGGAAGTCCGGGGAATACGTGTATCACTCCGCACAGAGTCTCAATGTGTTGGGAATTATGGATTCTATAAGAAAGGAATGGGATCTGGTGTATCCCGGAGATGGTGAAGTATGAAATGCAGAACTGTGGGAGTGTACAGCACTAAGGGCGGGGTGGGAAAAACAACCTCTGCGGTGAACCTGGCCTACCTGGCCGCCCGGGAAGGGTATACAACCCTGCTCTGGGATCTGGATACCCAGGCAAGTTCAACGTTCTACTGTCAGCAGAAAGCAAAAGTGAAGGGCGGGGTTAAAAAACTCATCAATAAAAAGACCGATATTTACAAAGTCGTGAAAGATACGGCGTTTGAAAACCTGGCTCTCATCCCATCAGATACTTCGGTACGGAAGCTGGATCTGTTTGTGAACGAGATGAAAAACTCGAAAAAAGCATTGAAAAAGGTTTTAAAAGATTTGAAGCAAGATTTTGACCTGATATTTCTGGATGGTCCCCCGGGAATGAGCGTTCTGTCAGAAAGTATTTTCTGTGCTTCGGATATTCTGATGGTGCCCACCATTCCCAGCACCCTTTCAATCAGAACCCTGGAAATTCTCGATGAGCAGTATGCGTCTATGGAACTTGAGCAAAGCCAGATTATCCCGTTTTTTAACCTGGTTGACCTTCGCAAGAAAATGCACCGGGAGATATTGGAAATCTATGCACAGGATCCCCGATTCTTATCCAGTTTCATCCCCAATGCCAGCATTGTGGAGCAGATGGGATTCAGGCAGGCCCCGCTTCTGTCGTTCAACAGGGCATCCAAGGCATCCAAGCGGTATCTGGAATTGTGGGCGGAGTTCGGCCGGAAGGCGGGAATCTGATTCCCCCGCTGCATCGGATCACCTGATTCCGGCGAATTGGACCGGCATCCCACATCCACAATATCTTGAGATTGAAAACCACCAGTCAAAAGGAGGCTGCATGAAAAATTCTGAACAAACAATCCCCGAGACGTTTCCGGCCTTTATTGCCCGTGAACAGGCTGACGGAACGGTGAAGTCCGCAGCGGGAAGCTGGGAAAAGAACGACCTACCCTCCGAAGGTGTGGATATTCAGGTTCAGCACAGCTGTATAAACTATAAGGACGCTCTTTCAGCAAGAGGGAATAAGGGAGTGAGTCCCCGCTATCCTCATATCCCGGGTATTGATGCGGCGGGAATCCGTATGGATACGGGGGAAAAGATAGTTATAACCGGGTTTGATTTCGGAATGGGCACTCCCGGAGGGCATTCCGCCTACGCCCGGGTACCCGAGGACTGGCTGATTCCCCTGCCCGAATCCATGGATACATTTCAGGCCATGACCTATGGTACCGCAGGAGTAACCGCCGGTCTTTGCGTCCAGGCCCTTCTTGACCGGGGCTTGGAACCCGGGGACGGTCCGGTGCTAGTCAGCGGTGCAACAGGAGGAGTGGGAAGTATTGCCGTAAGTATTCTGGCCAAGCTGGGCTTCCAGGTGCATGGAGTCAGCGGTAAGACTCAGAAACATGATTGGCTGAAAGCCAGAGGTGCTTCGGAGGTAATTCCCCGGGATGAGTTCCTGGTAAAGAAAGAGCGCCCTCTCATGCGTCCCGAGTATGCGGGAGCCGTGGATACGGTTGGCTCAGCCATGCTTCATAGAATTCTCCGGAGTCTCAAATTTTCCGGCACCGTTGCAGCCTGCGGCATGGTCGGCGGTACGGATCTGGAAACCAATATTTTTCCATTTATTCTCCGGGATGTGGCCCTAATCGGGATTGCCAGCGCAGACTCCAGCCGGCAACGCAAAGCGACCATATGGAAGAAACTGGCAGGGGATTGGTCTGTTGATTGGCTGAAAGAGGACACCCGATCCATTAGTCTGGAGCAGATCTCCACTGCGGTCGAGCAAATATTGGAGGGCGCTGTGAGCGGCCGGATAGTTGTGAAACCCGGGGTGTAAATCCCAAAACCACCGGCTCGCGCCCCGTTACCGGCTCGCGCCCCGTTACCGGCTACCGCCCCGGTACCGGACTGACGCCCCGTTACCGGCCGCCGCCCTTGAACTCCAACCCGGCCCTAAAACACGAACCAGGGCCCTGAGATTGAGATTTTTAACCCAGCCGGACCCTGAACCGGCCCCGGGATACCCGGCGCTGATCCGGCTGGCGGTGTGTACCGGCGTTCATGTCTTTTATAAGTTTTCTTTTTTCAGTTCCCGCCACAGCGCGGTGCCCGCCTCTTCCAGGCTGTTGATTCCCTGCTTCGGGGTCTCCTCCAGAAGCTGGCGTGCTTCAGTCATCAGATACTCAAATCTTTTACGGTCTGCAGCAGTCAGGTTTCGACCGTTGGATTTGTTGGATTCCAGTACCGATGCGGATGAGAGGAGGGCAAAAGCCGCCACATTCAGATGTGTCATGCTGCGCAAAAAGTACTCTTTCCCAGCTATTTTCTTACCGTACTTTCTCAACCCCAGGGATACCAGTTTCCTGAACCGTTTCTCCAGCTGTCGAGCCAGTTTGAATCCCTGGTTCAGCAGCGGATCGCTGTACACCGGAGATCCCAAACGGGTCTTCGGCAGATCGGTAAAAATAGACATTTTGGGTATATCACCGGATTTCAGCAATTTTCCCCAGCTTCGGAACACCGTAAGTGGGGGATAGATGGAATGAATTTCCGTAGTACCTTCAAATATGGTGGTTACCCTGAAATCCCGCATCCGCTTTTCATAAGGCTGGGTTGAAATATAACCCGATCCCCCTGCCGCCTGCAAAGCATCATAGAGGGTATCCCAACATTGGTTGGTCCCGTAAAGCTTGGTATGGGAACTCTCCATGGCTACATTCATGAGGTGATCGTCTTCCAGCATTTTTGCCGTAAAATATGTCATGCTCCTTGCGGCCATGGCGTGGGCGTCGGAGCGAACGATCTTTTCCTGAATCAGCTCAAATTCAGAAATGGGCATAGAGAATTGCTTTCTGCTGGTTGCCCGTTTCATCATGTCCAGAACGCTCTGATTCATCAGCCCTGCGGATGCTGCGCCTAGGCCCAGGCGCCCGTAGTTGAGCACATTCATGGCAATTTTGAATCCGTCCCCTTCTGCTGCAAGAAGGTTTTCTTTTGGGATTTTCACATCCTTGAACTTCAGTGCTGCGGTGGAACTCACCTTCAGGCCCATTTTGGGCATATCCGGACCGGTGCTCACTCCATCCCATTTCCGTTCAACGATGAATGCTCCCATATAGCCCGGCCGGTTTTCCGGATCCAGCTGGGCAAACACCGTATAGGCTCCTGCGTAGTTGGCGTTGGTAATATAGGTCTTGGTACCGTTGAGCACATAATGGCTTCCATCTTCCGAGAGAATGGCCTTGGTATCCACATTCTGGGCATCGCTTCCCTGCTTGGGTTCGGTCAGGGCGTATCCAAATACCATTTCACCGGAAGCTGCCGGGGTGAGATACTTCTTCTTCTGTTCCTCGTTGCCATACAGAAGAATACCTTTCAACCCGATTGACAGGTGGGCTAGGGGCACCAGCACCAAGGCCATATCGTGACGGGCCATCTCTTCAACCACCCGGAGATACTCGCTGAGGGTGAAGCCCAGTCCCCCGTATTTTTTATCGATAAGGAGTCCGAATATCCCGATCTCCTTTAACCCCTTCATGAGCTTGTCGGGTACCACTCCCTGGGCTTCGATCTCCCTGGCTGGAAAATCCTTGATGAGCCCATCGTAGGACTCCATAAACTTCTTCACTTTGGCTTCGTCTATGGATTCATCATAGTTTCGAACCAGCATTGATGCGTCATATTCTCCGCTGTAAAGCTTCTCAAAAAAACCGTACTGTGCTGCCATGCTCTTTACTCCTCAATATTTACTCATTTCTTCATTATTTTCGTTTCTGTAACCCGAATACCGGCTCAGCAAATGTACCGGAGCCGGATTCGGGCAGATGCCGGCTATTCCGGCTGATTGTTACATTTTGAAAAATGCCCCGTTAGCTTTGGCCCTGGTGCTAAGTCCCTCCGGAGCGGTAAAGCGGCCGTCTATCTGGCTGCTATACTGGAGCGCCTTGTCTGACATGCTGCTCAGACCGATCTGTTGAGCGGTACGAAGCACTCCACCTCTGAAAGGAGGAAAACCGGTTCCCATAATCATCGCAAGATCCAGCATACCGGGAGTTCCTACCACACCCTCATCCAGACAGCGGACGGCTTCGTTTACCATCATTACCAGGGGCCGGAAGATGCGATCCTCGCTGCTGATTCTACCGCCGGTCTGATGCTTTTTGATGATGCTCTGCATCTCGGGATTGAGGGTCTTCTTTCCGTTTTTATATAGGTAGAATCCCTGTTTATTCTTTTTACCCAGGAGCTGGGGATGATCCTTCAGCCCTTCCAGAATGGGTGCAGCCTTCATTCTGTGTGGATACGCGTCCTCAAGAATTTTCGCCACCTTCCTTGCAACATCTATGCCGATTTCATCTATGAGTGTGTACGGCCCCATGGGCATCCCCCACTTCTTCCATTGCCGGTCGGTCTGCTCAACATCGGCGCCTTGGGACAGCAAGTACGCCGCCTCGTTGAGGTAGGGCATGAGAATGCGGTTCACCAGGAATCCCGGACCGTCCTTCACAAATACCGGGGTTTTTTTCAGTTTCAGGGCGAACCGTGCAACTTCAATTGCCGCCCGGGGATCTGTCTGCTCACCGCTAATCACTTCAACCAGGGGCATCCGGTTCACCGGATTGAAAAAATGCATACCCGCAAAACGTTCAGGTTTTTTCAACGCCTTTGCCATTTCATTAATGGACAGACTGGAGGTGTTGCTGGCAATAATAGAGTTCTCCGGAACGTTTTCTTCAAGCTCCGAGAGAACCGCCTGCTTAATGGACATCTTCTCCACCACCGCTTCAACAACAATGTCTGAGCGCACAAAGCTTTGGTAATCCAGGGTTCCGCTGATCCGGTGCATCCCCAGGTTAACTTCCCTGCTGCTGAGTTTCCGGCGCTTTTTCAGCTGGCCGTAGATTTTTTTCGCAGCATCAAAGCCTTTTTGCACCGCATCCCAGGAAATATCTTTCAGAGCCACATCGTATTCGGCTTTGCTGAACAGCCAGGCTATGCCTCCCCCCATAACTCCGGCACCCAGGACTCCGGTATTCCGGATGGTTTCGGGCAGTTCCGCACTTCCTGGTTTTGCTCCCGCACCGGGTACATGTTCAGGATCCGGAAGCTTCTTGTTTTCCTCCGTGAGGAAGTAGATCTGGATAAGATTTTTACTGATCTCAGATGCTGCAAGCTTGCCGAAATTCTTTGCTTCGAGGATCAGCCCTTTGGCGAAGTTTCCTCCCAGCGTGCTGCGTATGGTAGAGATCGCTTCAAGGGGCGCAGGATAATTTCCTTGAGTCTTGGCTATTACCGATTTCTTTGCGTTGTTCAGCGCAATGCTCCGTCCCAGCGCGGTTTTGTTCAGGAACCAGCCGTACCTAGGGTTCTGAATCTTTCCTCTTTTCACAGGCCGGATTAATCCGTAAGCCTGCTTGCGGATTTCATTCTGCCACTTTCTCCGGCTGTTTAGAGTTTTCAGATAGTTTGATCCGTCTGCGGGATTAGTTGTGCCTCCGGAAGGGAAGGATGAACGCTGTTTCTCCACAATCTCCCGGATGTTTTTTCCGAATTCATGTATAAACAAGCCGCTGTAGCCGTGGGGAATCACCCGGTCGGAAAGACCGATTTTTTCCGCCTTTTTTCCATCCTGGGGTTTCCCGGTGAGGATCATGGGGAGAGCCTGGGCAATATCCACCAGACGGGGAAGCCGCTGGGTTCCACCGAAACCGGGCATAATTCCCAGATTTACTTCCGGAAGGGCAATTTTGGTTTTCCCCTCATCGCTGGTAAGACGGAAGGTACAGGCAAGGGCCAGTTCGGTTCCGCCACCCATGCAAGCGCCGTTAATATAGGCGAGGCTGGGAAATGGCATCATTTCCAGGCGGTTGAGAACGTCCTGTCCTCCCTTTGCCTTCTCGTATGCTTCTTCTTCCCGGGTGATGCCTTGAATTTCTTTTATATCAGCACCGGCAATAAAAATACCCTTTTTATTGCTGTCAATAATGAGCAGATGCAGATCGGTCCGGCTCTCCAGCTCCCGGAATTTTTCATCCAAAGCTGCCATCACGTCCGAGCTGAGCAAATTCACCGGTTTCCCCTCTAAGTCGAGGGTGAGGCGGGCGACGCCGTCTATTTCTGAATATCTGAAATAGCCATTCATGGTTCTAACCTCTTTCTTTCAAATTGTTTTGGCCGAGCAGTGTATGTTGAATTGAAATCGCATTTCTGATCGATGCAATTATTCCACCTCGAGAAGCAGGGATGCTCCCTGTCCACCGCCGATGCAGAGTGTGGCAAGGCCTTTCTGTTTACCCTGTCGTCGCAGTTCCCGCAGCGTGTGTACGGTAATTCTGGTACCGGTGGTTCCCACCGGGTGACCTAACGCGATGGCTCCACCCTGGAGATTCATCTTATTTCGGTCGATGTCTCCCAACGCTTCATCCATGCCCAGGTACTTTGAGGCGAACTCTTTGCTGGCAAAGGCCCGCTCGTTTGCAATGATCTGGGCGGCGAAGGCTTCGTTCATCTCTATATAATCAATTTCGGATAATTTGGTTCCGGTCTTCTGAAAGAGTTTGGCCGTGGCATATGTGGGGCCGAGACCCATCCGCTCCGGTTCTAACCCCGCGTACGCCCAGTCTTTGATGTAGCCTAGAGGGGTGAGTCCTCGCTTTTTCGCATCTTTTTCCCGCATGAGGATAACTGCCGCTGCACCGTCGGTAATCGGGCAGGAATTTCCAACGGTAACCGTTCCGTTTTTCTTATCGAAGTAGGGTCTGAGTTTTCCCAGGGCCTTCATGCTCTGGCTCTCCCGGGGCCCCACATCCTGATCCACTATGCTGCTGTACTCAGGCATGAGGGGCATGGGGATAATCTCCCCTTCAAGCTGGTTTTCTCTGGCTGCCTGGACCGCCCGCTGATGACTCAGGAGGGCCAGTTCATCCTGCTCTTTTCGGCTGATGGAGAACTCCTTGGCCAGGTTTTCAGCGGTGAGCCCCATTATGAGACCGCTTACCGGATCGGTCAGACCGTGAATTACTCCGATTTCCGGTCGAAGCATGCTCATCCTGAATGAGAAGAGGGCTTTCAGCTTTTGGCCGAAGGTCTTGGAAGCGGAAAGCCGGTTCATGAAGGCGGTGTACTCTTTATTGAACATCAGGGGAATATTGGACATGCTCTCGGTTCCACCGGCTAAATATATATCACCCTCACCGGTGAGCAGCTTGCTTGCCGCCGTTGTGATGCTCTCCATACCGCTGGCACAGTTACGGTGAACCGTGTACGCCGGGGTCGAATTGGGCATTCCTGCCTTCAGAGCAATTACCCTGGCAATATTGGCTGCGTGTGCGGGCTGGGCCACATTGCCGATAATCACCTCATCGAACTCTTCCGGTTCGATGCTGTTCCGCTCAAGAAGCTGGCGGACGATGAATGCACCCATATCGTCCGCCTGGGTGTTTTTCAGAACTGTTCCTGCTTTTGCCATTGGTGTTCTGATTCCATCTACAATGGCAATTCGTTCATGAGATCGATTCATAGAATTCTCCTATTTATGCAGATCTTGGCTGTTTATTTCCAGGAGAGAGGCGTCTTATACATATCCTCAATTAGGTCTCCGTATTTCTTTTCGATGGCGAAGCGCCGCACTTTCATGGTTGGGGTGAGCTCTCCCTCTTCGATGCTGGCCTCACTGTGAATAATCCGGAAGTCTGCGATATGCTCACAATGATGATGATGTTTATTCATATCCTGCAAATAATCGTGAATCTGCTGGCGGAAATACTCACTGTCCAGAAATTCATCATCCTTTACATCTTCCATTCCCGCCTCGGATTTTAGAGCCGGAAGCTTTTCATACTCGGGAAAAATGAGTGCGGTTACAAATGTCCGGTTATCCGCAACCACCACGGCGGTATCGATTCCGGGCATTTGCACAAGTTCCTGCTCAAGGGGTACCGGGGGGACGTATTCACCGGTGGATTTCTTGAATAGCTCTTTTTTCCGTCCGGTGATGGTCAGGTACCCGTCTTCAAAGCTGCCCAAATCTCCGGTATGGAGCCAGCCTTCCTCATCTATCATTTCCGCGGTGGCATCCGGCCGGTTGTGGTACCCCTGCATAATATTGGGACCCTTGGCCAGAACTTCCCCTTCCTCGGTAACCTTTACTTCTACGCCCGGGAAGAGGGGCCCAACGGATCCGATTTTTCTGTGACCAGGATAGTTTACCGCAATAACCGGGCTGGCTTCAGTGAGACCATATCCTTCGTACACCTGAATTCCGCAGTTCACGAAAAAAGATGCGATTTCCGGTGCAAGTTTTGCGGATCCTGAAATGGCGATCCGCAGCTGACCGCCCATGGCAGCCCGGAATTTCTTGTACAGCAGTTTGTCAAACACCAGCCCCATGGGACCCCGTGCAGCGCGGCCGGGCTTTCGCTTTTCTGCGCGCACAAACCCGGTTTTGGCTATGGCACCGGCAATACCGGTTTTTTCGATGGCTCCTTCCCGCATTTTCATGTACACTTTTTCCAGTATTCTGGGTACCACAGTCATGATGGTGGGGCTGATTGCCTTGGCATAGACTCCCAGCATTTTCGGATCGTCGGCAAAATATACGGGGAGACCCGATGAAATATAAAAGTACATCACCATCCGTTCAAAAATATGTGCAAGGGGGAGGGCGGAAAGTACCCGGTCGCCGGGAATTGTCTGGAATCGCTGGGAGCTGGCGTACACTTGACTGATAATATTTTTATGGCTCAGTTTTACCCCCTTGGGCAAACCTGTGCTTCCGCTGGTGTATATAATCGTGGCAAGGTGATCTTCCTTGATCTTCGATGCCATGGTATCGAAGAGTTGGGGGTTCTCCGAATCCATTGCTCTCCCTTTGGTAATCAATGCGTTAAAACGCTCGTTCGGGAAGCTCTTTCCAAAGGTGATCTGTTCTTTCAAATGTTTATGGGTTGCTTTAATGTGGGGTAGTTCCTCAAGGTTCCCGATAAACATATATTTCATTTTTGAGTCGGAAATCTCATGAGTCAGGCTCTCAATGCTGATTTTTTTGAACAGGGGAACGCTTACTGCGCCCAGGCTTACCGTGGCAAGATCCAGAATGATCCATTCCGGGGAAGACGGAGCGAGTATTCCCACACTGTCTCCTTCTTTTACCCCCATGTCACTCATTCCAAGGGCAAGCCACCGAACCTGATTTCGAAAATGTTCGCTTGAGTAGGTTCTCCATGAGTCTCCTTCAGGATACATCAATGCATTTTCCAGCTTGAATTGGGTGGTGGCATGGGTGAAAAGTTCTGGAAGGGTTGTAAACGTTCGATTCATATAGTCCTCCGAATAATGAATTGCTGTTCAGTAATTAAATCTTACAACCACACTCAGGATTTAGCAAGAAAAAAATGAACGGCAATTCAGTAAAGACGTTCAACAGATTCCTGACTTCCAGGTATGAAGATGAAGAGGCGGATACAAAACTTCCTCTTCTTTTTCTGCATCCTATGCACTATTATTGGAATGTGCCCATGAATTTGTTCCAACGGTTTGCATTCTCATTTCAGCGTTTTCTCAGATACCAGGGCCTTTCCAGCACCCTGCCCATGTTCATTCGGGGGAAAATTCTGCTCATCCATATCATGGGTCTTCTCGGTCTTGGTGTTTTTCTTCCCGTGGCTGTGTCCGTGGCCGTGTCAGGCGCATATCTGGCTTCGGCAGTTCTTATATTCGCAACCCTGGGACAGATTACCGCTCTCTTGATCTATCATCGGGGAAACAGACTCGATGCCAGCATCCAGGTCTCGGCATTGAGTGTTATTCTTGCCCTTACATATGCTCTGATCACCGGAGGATTTAACGGATACGGGGTACTCTATATTTTTCTCGGCCCCATTATCCTGTTCTATTTTTTGAATATCCGCTGGGCGCTTTTGACCCATGCACTTTTTACTGTGCTGTTTCTTTTTGCCATTGCATTCCCTCAGGCACCCATTCGACAACATCTTGATGCAGAATTTCTTCTCAGGGTGTTCCTGCTGTACATACTCATCAGTTCGCTCACCGGTTCTGTGGTGTACGGATTTAAAAAAACAACTTCCAGACTGGAGGCTGTGGCGTACTACGATGATCTCACCGGTCTTCCAAACCGCCACTACATCAGAACCCTTTTGAATGAAACAGCCAGAAGAAGCAGGATGAAGGGAAAACCGTTCATCACATTGTTTATTTCTATCCACCGATTCAGACAAATTAACGATAATCACGGCTATACCGCTGGAGATGAGATTCTCCGGCTTTTTGCCCGGCGCTGCGAAACACTAATTCCCAAAGACGGATTTCTGGGAAGGTTCGGCGGAACGGATTTCATTCTTTCATTTCCTTCAGGGGGTGCAGATCCCCAGGCGGTGGCGGAGATGCTTCATCAGCATGCACTGAAAGGCTTTCTTCTCATGAATCAGTCAATCCGCATGAGTCTGAATATCAGCTATACGTCCTTTGGGGCCAAATCTCCGCAAAGAGAACCTAAAACAGAGACCGGAAAAAATTCCCGGTCAAATAGCGGCACAGCTGCCGAAACAGCTGCCAGAACTAATGCCGAGAAAACAGACGGAAGAAAGGGGAAGAGAGGCAAAAAGGGGGGCAGAATCAAGGGGGTTTTTCAGGGACCGAAGGTGGGTACCGACCCTGCGGAAACGATCATACGTAATCTTGAACTCGCACTTTCTGTGAGCAAAGACCGGGGCGGAGGGACCACCATACGCTACGATGAACGGGGCCATGAGGATATCAGAAAGCGCTACCGGCTGGCCGAAGAGCTGAGAAATGCCGTGGCAAGCGAGGAATTGAAGGTTTTCTACCAACCCATAATCGAAGCAAGAAGTTCAAAGGTCACAAAGGTGGAAGTTCTGGCCCGGTGGTTTTCCCCGGAGTTCGGCGAGGTTTCACCCGAGGTTTTTATTCCTCTGGCGGAAGAAATCGGAATCATTGCCGAGCTTTCAGAGTATCTTTTTCGGATAGCTGCATCTGACATTCTTGAACTGAGAAATCTGAATCACGGCAGTGAAAACCGTCTTACCCTCTCATTCAATATCAGCCCCGTGAACCTTCACAGCCAGAATTTTATTCCGGTGATCAGTAATATTCTGGCCCAAACATCCGCTGATATGTCACAGCTTGAGCTGGAAATTACCGAATCTATGCTGATTGAAGATAACGAGATGGTTCGGCAAAACCTGACCCTTTTAAAAAATATGGGAATACGCCTTTCCCTGGATGATTTCGGCACAGGTTACAGCAGTTTGAGCTATCTTCACCGCTTCAATATTGATACTCTGAAGATCGACAGAAGTTTCATCGCCTCCATTTACGAAAGCACCCATTCCCGGGAAATTATTCGGGCGATCCTTGCCATGTCCTCCAGCCTGGGCATGGAAACGGTGGCTGAAGGTGTGGAATACAGCGAACAGGAACGGCTGCTTCGGGAACTGGGGGTTAGTCACATTCAGGGCTTTCTTCATGCCCGCCCAATGGACCGGACTGCCCTACGTAGCTGGCTTTCAATGTGGAACCGTGAGTCCTTCGAGAGACGCAAGGGATAAGGCGGATACGGGCTGGGGTTCTTCATGCCGTTATTTTTCGGGGGAAATGTGAAACGTATATTGGAGCATGCCGGGAAGCTCTTCCGGAAGGACCACCTTGGGGTTAGACATCCGTATGTGAAGGTTATGGCCCTTGGTCTCCCGCTATTGTTCGGCAGGCTTACCCACTATTTGCATCAGATTGTGGACAGCGCAATGCTGGGCCACTTCGGCGAAGATAGCTTTGAGCTTGCGGCTATCGGTATAGCCGGTTTGTTCACATGGATGCTGAACACCTTCCTGTGGCCTCTCTCCAATGGCATTCAGGCTATCACCGCCAGACGATACGGACGGCAGGATCATCTCAGTACCGATTCACGTTTTGTAACCGGGGAAGCCCTGGATAACGGCATAATTACCGCATTGCTTTCCGCCTCCCTTGCCATCGCTGCAAGTTTTTTCGCACGCCCTCTGCTGTCTTTGATGATCGGAACCCCTGAAATTCTTGAATTGAGTCTTCAGTACATCTCCATTATGCGCTTCGCCCTTATTCCCACCGGGATCTTTTTCGCAGTCCAGGGATTTTTCTCGGCCATTAACAAGACTTCATACGTTATGTGGTCGGGTATTCTCAGCAATGTGCTGAATATCATTCTGAATTATATCTTTATATTCGGGAAACTGGGCCTTCCATCCATGGGGATCCGGGGTGCAGCCCTGGGTACGGTTTTCGCATTCAGCTTTGCCGCCATGTTCCTTATTCTGATCGTATTTTTCAGAGGATATGGCCTCAAATACCGATTGTTCAGCTTTAAGCATCTGAGTACACGGCTTCAACGAGATATCGTGAGGGTTGCCCTTCCTCCGGCCGTACAGAATATCATTGCCCTGGGAATATTCATGACCTATCAAGCCATTATTGAAGATTATTCCCCCCTCTATTTGGCGGCAACCCATGCGGTATTCTCCTTTTACCGTTTGAATAAGACCATCATCGGGGGCTTTGCCCGGAGCGCGGGTATTCTCGCCGGTAATGCGCTGGGCCGTGGGGAAAGGGAATTGGCCGGGAAATACATTTCGGCTTCGGGAATTGTGGCAGGGGGAATTGCCGTATTGGTTGCCGGCCTTACCTTTGCTCTACGCTACTCTATTGCGGGGATTTTCACTTCCGACCCCTCCACTGTGGCTGCCATCAGTACGGCATTGGCCTTTTTTCTTCCGTTTTACTTCATAGAATCCTTGGGGTATTCCTTTGAAATGGTGTTTATTTCAAACGGGTATGGTAGATATGTGCTCGCCAGCGAGTTTTCCACCAATGTTGTGTTCATTTTAGGATCCACCCTGCTTATGCGCTTTCTCTTTCCGGAAAACATTCACCTGGCGTGGTTGAGCTTCGGTTTGTATCAGATATTTCATGCGGGAATTATGTTTGCCGGGTTTCTCAAAGGGCGCTGGCTTGATGTGGAGGTGGAAAGCAGCTGATGCCGGGACTCAGGGGATTGGGGAGAGATTCTTGGCCCCCGGTATACAAAGGTCGGCTTTGCATACAGCGGGTTAGTTTCAATCCCGGGGATTAAGCCGCTGAATCAGTCCGAACACCCCGTAGAGTAGATGGGCTGCAGTATAGTTCCAGGCATGCCCCTGAGCCATAGGCGCAAGCTCCACCATATCCAGCCCTACAACATGCCGCTGAGAAATAATCGAAGAGAGAAGGTCCATTGTCTGATACCAACCCAGTCCACCGGGCACCGGCGTTCCGGTTGCCGGCATGATTGAGGGATCCAGACCGTCCAGGTCGATACTCACATACAGAAGTTCGGGAAAATCTTCGGGTAGACGGATGTAGCGGATATCCTGTTCAATGAGTTCCCGGGCGTCATAGTAGACGATTTGCCGAGAGGTCTCCCGATAATCCCTTTCCTCCCGGCAAAGGGCTCTGACTCCCAATTGAAGAATGGGCATCCCCTGATCGGCAAGCCTCCGCATTACCGACGCATGAGACCAAACCCTGCCCTCATAGGCAAGACGAAGATCTGCATGGGCGTCGATTTGCACAATACCGATGTTCCCCGGGGCAAAATGCCGTTTCAGCGCCTGGAGCGGGGCGTAGCTGATGCTGTGTTCCCCGCCGAGGGTTACCGGAATGGCCGAGGTTTCCAGCACCTGTTTTATACGCCCTGCCGCTTCTTCAAAACAGATCTGAACATCTTCGTCCCCGGGGCTGTTCGCTGCGGGTACCTGAAGATTTCCATGGGTAAAAATTCCTTCCTCTCCGGGAAAACTGATTCCGTCATAGAGCTCCAATTGCTGACTTGCTTCAATGATGGCTTCCGGACCCCTGCGGGTGCCACCTTCATAGGAGACAGAGGCTTCGAACGGGAAGGGCAGAATATGAAATCGACTCTCAATGGGGGATGGCCGACCGATTTCGCTTTCCAGAAAAAATTCACCGCCGTATTCGCTGAAATCTGTGTTGGCTGAACTGTTTGCCGAATCCTGCTTCATATTTCCTCCTCTTCCATGACTGCTTCGATGACAGCTTCTATGACAGCCTGGATCGGAAATCGTGGTAGCCGAATTCCCTGATCAGCTCATACCGTCCATTGTCGCTGTCATAGGTACAGATGGCGGGAAGGGGAATGCCGTTGAATGTGGTGGTCTTAACCATGGTGTAATGGGCCATGTCATCGAACATCAGTCTCTGCCCCCTTTCGAGGGGGGCGGGAAAGCTGTAGTCCCCGATTACATCCCCCGCCAGACAGGTCTGGCCTCCCAGGCGGTAGAGATGGGGGAAGCTTCCCGGAGCACCAGCGCCGAGGATCTCCGGGCGATAGGGCATCTCCAGCACATCGGGCATATGGCAGGTGACTGAGGTATCCAGAATGGCCAGGTTCATTGAGTTCACCGGAGTATCCAGCACGGTGCTTACCAAAATACCGCTGTGGATGGCAATGGCCTCTCCGGGTTCGAGATACACCTCCAGTCCGTATGTTTCTGCCAGTTCCCTGATAATCCGGACGAGCAGGGGGCGGTTATAGTTCTTTTTGCTGATGTGATGCCCTCCGCCAAGATTTATCCACTTCAGGTTCTTGAGGATATCCCCGTACCTGGCGCTTACCACCTTGAGGGTTCGCTCCAGGGGTTCTGCACCCTGTTCACAAAGGCTGTGGAAATGCAGGCCGCTCAACCCCTCCATAAGATCTCTGCGGAATTCAGAATGCACCACTCCCATACGGCTGTAGGGGGCGCATGGATCATACAGTTCAACGCTTCCTTCACTGTGCTCCGGGTTAATCCGGATACCGAATTTCAGCTGAGAACGGGATTCCCGGGCCTTCATACAAGCCGCCCGGTGATGTTGCCACTCGCTGAAGGAATTGAAAATAATGTGGTCGGCGGTTTCCAAAAGAAGTTGCATTTCTTCATCCTTGAACGCAGGAGCGTACACATGCACCTCTGAGCCAAATTCCTCCCTGCCCAAACGGGCCTCGTGCACCGAACTTGCCGTGGTCCCCTTCAGAACACGCGAAATTTCCGGTGCAAGGCTGAACATACTGAATCCCTTCAGGGCAAGAAGAATTTTTGCCCCGCTTTCGGTCATAACTTTATCTAATATTCCCAGATTGTGGCGTATGGCCGCCTTGTCTACCACATATGCCGGGGATGGAACCCTATGTGGGTCAAATCCACTGAAGGGCTCAAATCCGTTGTCCCGTATCATTCCCTTACCTTCCAGGGAAGTCCATGAAGCTTCAGTTCATCCATAAACGGATCCGGATCAAACTGTTCCATGTTCCACACCCCCGGTTTGTGCCAGTGTTTCTCCAGCATCATTTTGGCACCGATCATTGCCGGCACGCCGGTGGTGTAGCTGATAGCCTGGCTCCTTACTTCCCGATACGCATCCTGATGGTCACAGAGATTATAGATATAGACTTCCCGTTCCCTGCCGTCCTTCAGGCCCTTCAGCACCGTGCCGATGCAGGTTTTTCCTTTGGTGTCCGGTCCGAGACTGGACGGTTCGGGAAGCACCGCCTTAAGAAACTGCAGAGGAACTATTTTCTGGCCGTTGAAATCAACTTCATCAATTCTGGTCATTCCCACATTCTGGAGAACTTCAAGGTGCTTAAGGTAATTATCTGAAAAGCTCATCCAGAACTGGGCTTTCTGAAGCTGGGGGTAGTGGCGGGTCAGGGATTCCAGTTCTTCGTGGTACATGCGGTAGATGGTGTACCGGCCCACGTTTTCGGGACATGTGAACTCACGGGACATGGACATTGCCGGAGTCTCTACCAGCTCAGAGTTTTCATAATGTCTGCAGGGTGCACTCACCTCCCGGATATTAATTTCCGGGTTGAAATTGG
Organism: Salinispira sp.; assembly: GCF_059431795.1. Taxonomy (NCBI): domain Bacteria; kingdom Pseudomonadati; phylum Spirochaetota; class Spirochaetia; order Spirochaetales; family Spirochaetaceae; genus Salinispira; species Salinispira sp. The sequence continues at coordinate 46,465 of NZ_JBXWXS010000016.1, read as the reverse complement.
TAGCGAAGGGTTTTCCATGATCCCCACCGTTTACATCGATTATATCCAACTGGGTAAGCTGGTCAAAATAATGCTTTGCGCCGTATGCGGTGAATACATTGGTTACCCCCGGATCGAATCCGCTGCCAAGCAGGGCCATAATACCTTTTTTTTCGAAACGTTCCGTATAATCCCATTGCCATTTGTATTCGAACTTTGCCGTCTCTTTGGGCTCATAATTGGCGGTATCCAGGTAGTCCACTCCGGTTTCCAGACAGGCATCCATAATGGGAAGATCCTGATAGGGAAGGGCGATGTTCATTACCAGGTCGGGCTGAACATCATTGATCAATTTCACCGTCTGTGACACATCATCCGCATCCAGGGCTGCGGTCCGGATAGTTCTGCCGTGCATCTGTTCAATTTGCCGGGCTATGGAATCGCATTTGGATTTGGTCCGGCTTGCAAGGGTGATCTCTCCGAAAATATGGGAATTCATTGCACATTTGTGGGCCACAACCTGTCCCACGCCGCCGGCGCCGATAATCAGTACTCTCTTGCTCATGGTTGGTCTCCTCAAGCGGGCAGCTGAGGCCGCCCCGGGTTCAATATTTGCGTGCTATCTTTCAAAATACGTGTAGCCGCGCATGCTGGTTTCATAACTTTCCACGATGGTTTTCCGCTGCTGCACACTGATTTTTCCTGACCGGACCGCCTGTTCGGCTTTTTTCCGGAACAGATTCTGTACGTCCTTGGGGTCGTATTCCACATAGCTGATCACCTCGGCTACGCTGTCACCTTCAATCTCCCTGAGGATATCAAAGCTTCCATCCTCCTGTATCCTAATAGATACGATGTTTGTATCTCCCAGAAGGTTATGGAGATCTCCGAGGGTTTCCTGATACGCCCCCACCAGGAAAATTCCCAGGTAGTATTCCTCATGATCCGTTAATTCGTGGAGGGAGATGGTGTGCTTTACATCGTGCAGGTCGGCAAACTTATCAATTTTACCGTCTGAATCGCAGGTAATATCTCCGATAATCGCCTGACGGTCGGGTTTTTCCCGGTGGCGGTGAATGGGGATAATGGGAAATATTTGGTCGATGGCCCAGGCATCCGGGAGGCTTTGAAATACGCTGAAATTGCAGTAGTAAATATCGTAGAGGGCCTGATCCAGGCCTTGAAGTTCCTTGGGTACCCGCTTCAGCTTTCCCAGGTTTGCTGAGATCTCTTCAATTACCTGTAGGAAGATATTCTCCCCCAGTGCCCGGTGGCGAAGACTGATCTGGCCGTGTTTGAACCGTTCCCGGATTTCACTGCGATAGTAGAGGGCATCGTTATAGCACTCCTGCATGTTTTTCAGGTTCATATAGCCCGGAATCTCCCATAAATTACTGAGCATCTCATCTGCATCTTCCGGTAGCTGTTCCGGTAGGGGGCGTGATTCCAGCCTGGTAACATCCAGGACGTTAAACAGAAGCACAGAGGCGTAGGCGACCGTGGCGCGCCCGGATTCGGTAACGATATTCGGGTGGGGTACCTCATGCTCATCCAACACAGCCCGCAGGCCCTCCACAATATCCGTACAGTATTCCCCCAGCGTATAGTTCTTGCTGTGAATATAATTGGTTTGACTTCCGTCGTAGTCAACGGCCAGGCCGCCGCCCAGGTCCAGATACCCCATCTGAGCCCCTTCATGGACCAGTTCGGTGTAGAATCTCGCCGTTTCCTGCACTGCATTCCGGATATCCCGGATGTTGGGTATCTGGCTTCCCAGATGATAGTGAAGCAGCTGTAAACAGGAGAGCATATCTTCAGCTTTTAAAAGGTCTATTATATCGATGATTTCCGAGGTGGTCAGACCGAATAGACTGTTATCCCCTCCGCTGTCCTGCCAGTGCCCGCCGGCCCGGCTCGAGAGTTTCAGGCGTACTCCGATTTGGGGTAGAATGCCCAGCATCTTGCTCCGTTCCATAAGAATTGGAAGTTCGCTGGGGGTCTCTATTACGAAAAAGCATTTATAGCCCATCTGGGTGGCATACAGCCCCATATCGAAAAACTCTGCATCCTTGTAGCCATTGCAGATAATCAGGCTTTCAGTGGAAGGGATCATTGCCAGGGCCACCACCAATTCAGCCTTGCTTCCTGCTTCCAGACCATGGTGATACTTTTCTCCGAACCGGGCTATTTCCTCGATCACCTGCTGTTGCTGGTTAACCTTAATGGGAAACACGCCCCGATAACTGCCCTGGTAGCCCCCTTCTTTAATCGCCTTTCGGAACTGGGTGTTCAGAAGGGTGATCTGGTTATCAAGGAGATTCTCCAGGCGCAGAAGTACGGGCATCTGGGTCCCCCGCTGGGTCAATCCCGATACGATATCCATCAGGCTCACTTCCACTTTCTTCCCGTTCACCGTGGTTTTTACGATCACCTCCCCTTCAGGGTTAATATCGAAATACCCGGCCCCCCATTCTTTAATGCCGTAAAGGTTGGCTGAGTCGCTGCTTGTCCATTTTGATAGAAGGTCTTTTGCCATAGGTTGCCGCCTCTGATAGGTTCACCGCTACTCCATGCTAAACGTACCCATGAAGGAATCCAGAAGTAAAACTGAAATAGTCAGATGCTGTCAATCTCAGCCTGAAGGGTTTTTCTGATAAAATGATATATTTTTCCCTTCACTTCCCGGTCGATGCTGCTGAACATGATCACTGAGATTACATCCTGTCCCTCTTCGCTTCGCTTACCCATCAGTTTTCCTGAGGCATGGATAAGTGCTCCCCGGAGGGACAGCTGCATATCGTCGAACTCGGTGCCGTTTTCGGGAGTTGTATCCAGTACGCATGCGAATCCTGCGGAGCTGATATCCAGGATCTCTCCCCGGAAATTCTCTTGGTGACTTCGTATGTTCAGGCTGGCTTTTCCAGGCTTACACGTGACGCGCACAAATTTTCTGTCGCCCTTTGCCTCATTGGCGGCGAGGGCTTTCAGGACAATCTTGGCACTCTCGGTAAGCCCGAGCTTGAGCTGGATGAATCCGCATTGGACACCGATATCAATGAGGTATTTCTGCGCCAGTTCTTTATTGGGATTATATACCATCACGCCCACACGGCTGTCATGGACAGAATTGCCCTGGACAATATTTCGAATAAAGACCTCCCAGTCATCCTGGGAAAGCTGCTCCTCGATATTTACAAAGAGAATGGATGACGGAAACTCGCTGAGTAGACGGAGGGCTCTTTGGTGATCGTTGAGAACCGCCACCTCAAACTCAGATTGGATAAGCAGGTCGATCATCTGTCCCTGCACTACCGAGTGGGGATACAGAAAGAACACTTTTTTCGCCACATTTCTCATATATACTGATTATGGAACAGATTGGCTGAGGTTGCCAGTCTGTATTTCCTCAAAAAGACTTTATTTATTCTCTCCGCTCCACTAAGGTATAGGAGGGAGAATTCTGAAATGCAGCAATCTTCAATATTATATGATCTGGTGCGTACCACCAATGTTCTCAGCGGGGACATGAGCAGGAAGTCCGTCAGCAGGGGACTAGTTGAACAGGCTCTGGATGTAACCCGTTCGGATGCCGCCGCTTTGTATATTCTCTCGCCAGAAAGCAAGGAGCAGCGAGAACTGCCTCTTCTGCATCGTCGGGGACGCTATGAGCTGCCTCAAAACCTTGCTCTTTCCGGGGAGAGCGTGGATTTTCTGCTGGACAGCAGAGAAACGCTGGTAATAAACAGTCCCGGAGGCCCGTTTTTCGCAGATGTTTATCTTCATCCAGAGATGAAGTCGGCAATTGCCTCCCCTCTTGTGAGCAGAAACCAGGTGATGGGACTTCTTTTTCTGAACTCAAGACATCCGGAGCATTATGGTGCTGCGCGGCTTTCCTTTATAGATTCCTTCAATAAAATGGCCAGCGGAATGCTTCAAAACATCGATCTCTTCCAGGAACTCAAGGATCGGTTGAAAGAAATTGAAGGATTGCACCGCTATCAAACCAATGTGTTCACCTCAATGACGAATTTGTTGGTAACCAGCGATTCAGAAGGCAGGCTGAAATATTTCAATCCCTCCGCAGGCGATAGTTTTGGAATTCGCCAGGAAGATGTGGGCAGACCCATGGATGAACTGTTTCTCCGGCATCTCAGCCGGAAGGTTCGCAACCAGGTGAAAAAGGTGAGCGAAAGCGGGAAGCCGGTGCTGGGCTTGGAAGGCGTGTACGCGGTGGATGACAAAGAGATGGATTATTCCCTGAATATCGCCCCTCTGAAAACCAGCAGGGGAAGTATCGAAGGCTTAACCTATCTTTTCACCGATCAAACCCAGGAACAGGCCCTGAAATCCCAGATGGAAAGTGCGGTGGAAGAACGCCGGGTGGTAAAAGATATGTTCAGCCGATATCTTTCCACAGATATCGTTCATCAGCTCATGGAGCATCCGGATAATGTACGGCTGGGTGGAGAAAAAAAAGAGGCCACCATTTTTTTTGCCGATATTACCGGGTACACCTCATTTTCCGAGGGGAAGGATCCGGAGTATGTGGTTGAAGTGCTTAACGAATTTTTCTCCGTGAGTCTGGAAGTGGTAATAAAATTCGGGGGCTATATCGATAAGCTGATCGGTGATTGTATCATGGCCGCTTTTGGAGTCCCCATGGGCAAGGGAGATCATGATGCCATTAACGCGGTGTCCTGCGCCGTGGAGATCCAGGAGCTGATTCAGGAAGAGAAACGGAAGTTTTTTACAGGAGAGGCCAGTCATCTCCGGGTGAGTATCGGGATGAATTCCGGACCTGTGGTGGTTGGGAACCTGGGCAGCAACAGACGAATGGATTATTCGGTAATCAGCGATACGGTAAATGTTGCAGCCCGCCTTGAGGGGGTTGCCACTGCCAATGATATTATTATCTCATCTCACACCCGTGACATTGTGGGAGACAGGTTTCATCTGAAAGAGCTGAAACCGGTCTCCGTGAAGGGAAAAAAAGAGCCCATACCCATCTTTAATGTGTTGGGAATCAAGCGTTAGATCAGACCTGAAAACGTAAACGAACGTTGTTTGAAATCATACCAGGGGGAAGAACATGTCCGTCCTTACAGAATTATTTAACCGGTTGCCGGTATGGCTGTGGATCATCATCGCCGCCGGCCTGGTGCTTATTATGGCAGCAATTTTACTGCATCGGATACTGCGGCGAAGGCGGTTTAAAGCTGAAGTCCATCGGGCGGTGAAAAACAAGACTCCGTTCGTCCGGAAGTTCAGCACCCATTATCTTAAAGTGAAATCCAAGGTCCTTGTGCAGATGGCCAGAGAAAATCAAAGCTCCGGTGTAATACGATTCTCAGGTCTGGACCGGATATGGTTACAGGATTACCGCAGCCGCCGCAAAGAGAAAATACTGAAATACATACTCGAGTTTGTACCCGAGGGGAATTTGTTCCCCGTGCTGGTAACGGCAGTTGAAAATCAGAAAGTTCAACATCAGCAGCTCATTAAGGAACGAGTTGACGAACTCGGCATGCGGCTCCTTGCTCTCGCCTGCAGCGGAGAGACATTCCCTGCAGCAGAAATACTGGATTTGTTCAGAGACTCTGTGGATCAATTTCGGGAGATCGGCGGCGATCCCGAGTGGAAGGCAAGATTTTTTGCAGTGAGTGTTCTGCTTCATGACGGGTCCGACAGATCCACAAAAGTATTGGAAGAAAGCTTCAGAGATTCCCACCCTCTTATACGGAAAACCGTAATTCAGGATATTCAGGCAGACCGGATTGAAGAATTATACAGCAGGCTCGAATCGTCGTTGGTTCATGATGCTGCGTTTGAAGTGAGGGAAGCAGCCTGGAACCGAATCCAAAGAGATTTTTCCCGGCAATACACCGTGGACCCCGCAAGTCTGGGAACCGTTGAAGCCTTTCATGTTCTCGATTTTCTCGATTCCCGTCGGGAGGACCATATCAATCTTGCCATAGAACTGCTGGATAGCAAGAATCTGGAGCTGCGTCACCCTGCGGCAGCTTTTCTGGATCGAATCGGATGGCTGAAACAGACCCTGAATGAAGCCGACCCGGCGGATAAAAAAGATCTGCAGCGGCGGGAGAGACTGCTCGCAAAAGCTGCTGAGGTACAGGTGTGGGATTTTCTGTATCAAACCGGCACCAAACCGGCAAGCCTCTACTTAGCCTTAAAGCTGCTTGAACAAAGCGGTGACCGCTTGATTATTCCCCCCCTTGCCGAGCGGGGATTCAACAACATCAACGGTGAACATTCTCTTGTGTGGGAACAGGGAATTCGGGTGTTGAACTTACGCCCCAGCGACAGCGGAACGGCTCTGTTTGTGAAAGAGCTGGACCGTCACCGATACGATTCGGGGAAGGTGTCATTCATTTTAACCCATCTGGATATTAGGGATGACAAGCGGGTTGTGGAGATGCTCCTTAATCTGCTGCTTGACCCATCTTTCACCGAGCATGATGCTTTGAGAAAGGCGTTTTCCAAGCTGAAAACCGGAACCGTGCTCTCCCGGCTGAAGGAGATCCTCAGATCGGAGCGGGGTGAATATTCCCATTCAATCAGAATTACTGCATTGAAAATTATTGCGGATTACGGCCACCCGTACCTGGTACAGATGATCCTGGAGCAGCTCCCCACTATTCCTGCGGATCAGGCTGCGGATTTCACCCGTGTGCTGCATCATTATGCGGGGAAGGAATTTTCCTCAAGGATTGATGACCTTCTCGCCCAGCCGGACGGTAAAATCCGTGCGGCGGTTATCGCAAGCATCCCCGGGGAGGAAAAGAAGCGTATTTCCAAGGAGATCCGCGGGGCATTAAAAGATGCGGAGCCGGATGTAAGGATTTCCGCTCTCCGGGCTTTGGTGGATCTGGGCGATACCCGCACCATCAATCTTACAACCGATCTGCTTCGGGATCCTGTGGAGCGGGTACGGGAAGCCGCGGCGGATGCCATGGGTGTTCACGGCAGCGATTCAACCATCGATGAACTTAAAGGGGTCATTGAGGATCCAAACGAGGTTATCCCGGTACAAGAAGCGGGAGTACGGGGCCTGGGCGCTTCCCAATCCACTACGGCCCTGGGAATTCTGGTTAGCCTTCTGGGTGGATTTCAGGAGAGCGATGAGCTGTTCGAACCGGTTATACAGGCCATATCCAACCGCAGCGATTCCAAGCGAATTGAAGCTCTTCTTGAGCATCTGAAGGATGCGGAACCTCAGCTGCGTGACCGCCTTGTACATTGTTTTGCCCGAATGGGCGGGGATGCGGAAGATGCCGTAAGAGATCTCCTGGAGCAGGACCTCGCCAGTTTAAAGCCACAGCTGGTGGATATTTTAGAGCAAACCGGGTATGTGGAAAAACATATTAGACTTCTCGGTGACCGGGATCCCAAGGTGCGCAGAGATGCGGCGGAATTTCTTGCAAAAGTGGGGAGTGTATCCAGTTTCCGTGGGATCGTGCTTGCCGCCAGAGATCCGGATGAGAATGTCCGGGTGATGGTTACCAAAGCCGTGGAATATCTTGCAGGCAAAGAGGGGCAGGAAATACTGTCTCGGCTCAGAGAGGATCCCCAACGAAGAGTGCGGAAATATACCGAATGGGCGCTGCAACGGCTTCATGCAAAGAATGTTGATGATTCATCCGGAACTTGAAGGTCAGCGGATGCATCATGAATGGAAAATTTCCGCTATACTGTAGGAGTATATGAGCGAAGAAAATTCAGTCTCCTCACATTCTTCCAGAAGACCCCCCCACGGCCTTCCGGATATCGTCAGGACCCGTCGTCGTCTGAAGCACCGTCCGGGGGATAATTCACTCCTCAATTACTTCCTGTTCGACTATTGGAAAATCCGCAAATTCGCCGCGAACACAGGGCTGATTGTGACTCTCCCTATCTTCCGTCTGCGAATAGCAGCCAAGCCTGTTCAGAATATGGAACAGAGCATCATCCAGGAGCTTACCATTCCTCTGACTGCCCGTTTAGGGGTAATCCTGGATTCGGCATGGAAATATGTGAACAAATACGAGTACAATCTGGTGGTTTTGGTTCACCATTTGTGCCGGGAAACCGAAAAGATCCGCTTTTTGAATGTCAATACCGGGAACAGACATAGTCTGGAAGGGTTGAAGCAACTGGAGCCCCAGCTGCTGGTCTATTACCATTCTCCCCGGCTGGTGAAAAAAACCCTGGAAGTACTATCTTATCTTCACGATCGGATGGAAGAAGTCAAATTTTCCCAGAGGGAAACCAGATCCCTTGTTGAACGGCTCATTCTGTTTAACCGCATGCAGCCATCCCTTTCTCAACTGGTTTTGGCGGCCAATATGCTTTCATGCCGACGATACTTAAGTATGAAAGATATTGTCAATCCGGTGGAAGAACCTCTGGTGAGCGAGTGGGAATTCGATGTAGATGAGAGCAGAACTGCGGCTATCAAATCCTATATTGACGGGCTCGATAAGAATCTCGCATCCGTCTATGCCGGTTACCGAAGCATGTACAGAATGCGCTATTTTCTCCCCAGGCTGGATCCCCAGACTCCTGACCTGTCCGAATTGCAGCGTTTTATTACCGGGATAACCGGGCCGGAACGGAAGGGCCGCTACAGCGATATTTACTCGAATATTCCGTCCTATGTACTGGATTTTTCCAATCTCTTTCAGCAGAATTTCGAGCCCCTGCTGTGTCGGCATGTGGTCACATCCGGATCCACCATGAGGCGGATTTTCAGCGAGCTTGTTTTCTCAGATTTTTTCAGCAGGCTGCGTTACAATGTGGATCAGCTCGAACGGATACGCACCCAGGTACCGTTTTTCCAAATACTCCGCTACATGGAGCTTACCAACAGTCGACGGCGTATTTCTTCCTATATTGAGCCCCCGGGGAGCAATGAAACCCAGCTTCTCAATTTTATTGCAGAAAATCTGAACATATTCAGCGGTATGAAAGACCGCCTGTTCTCGATTATTCATGTATTCGCCGATCTCCACGCTTCTCCCCGCAATCATGGCGGCGGTGTTTCCTCCGAAAATACTGGAAACGGTCCTGACCGGACCGCGGCCATCCGACAGCCGAGCGTTGACGCTTCGGCCGGGAGCCTTGAGGATTCCTCTGAAGATGTACGGGGACAGGCGACGGGGAATCTTGAAGCGCTTCGAAATCGTGAAGAAATAATCAGAGATGACAATTGGACCGGGGGAAAAACCATTCAGGAGGCACTGCGCTCAGCAATGATTCTTATTAATCTGTATCTTTATGAGATGCAGGAAGGTTCGGTATTGGCGGAGCTGGAAGAAGAGAGCAGTATGCGAAAGAAAATCCAGGAACTGCTAAATATGAGCTACCGCATCAGTACTCCTGATCAAATTGCCCGTCTCAAGCAAAAATATCCTTTGGATGACGGGGCGGAGGAGCCTGGCTGAAATGCCGTAAGGCGCATATGGAATATATCAGCTTCACAGACCTTTTTCTTATCGGTCCCGGACCCTCCAGCGGGTATACCCTTGCGGCTCTGCGGGCAGCAAGCGGATTTCGGGGATTAATCCGGGAGTTTCTTCATGATATCAGCGCGCCGAAGCCGGAATGGGGAGGTCTCGCATCGTCCGATGCCCCCTCTGTGGATGGAGGGGAGTATTACATCCGGGTACTGCTCCTGGGAACCATGTCCGCCCGACAGCATGAATATTTGATGTATGAAGCAGTTTGCTCGGGGTTGTACGGGAGGGAGTTCTCATCCCCTCAATTCATTTTAAATTCTGTTGTAGAAGATGAAAACTGCATAGAAACCATGAGGAACGATGCCCGAACGCTTGAGCAGCGAGGCGTTATCCCCGATCCGGGCGTTGGAGTAGAAGTGAAATTCGATCCCCCCAGGGCAATTATTAATGGCGGAAGAATCAGCGTAACCGGATTCAACCGGGGATTGGAATTTCAATTGTTTACCCGCAGCGAAGAGAGCGGCGAACGCCTCATCCTCTCCCGACGCTGGTACAGCATCGGCGGGGGAATGCTCTGCGACGATTCTTCCGCCCTGCTGCGGTTCATCGCCACTCCCGAGCCAGAGCGGCAATTCCCTCCTCCCGGCGACCGTCTCTCTTTTTCCTTCGATCCAAGGGCGCTCATTGGTCTTTGCCGGGAATACAACACCGATATTGCCGGTCTCATCATGGAACAGGAAACTTCCATTCATGGTGAGCTGAGACTCCGGAAAATTCTGGAATCCTATTCCCGGCACTTTTTTCGGCTCATGAGCAAAATGAACAACCGGCTGCAGGAGCAGGATACTATTACCCCAGGGGACAGCCTGAGCCGTATCAGCTATTTGCTCAACTACATTAGCGAATTAAATACCCGGGGTGAGCAGGGAATCCACTTCGCAGGCACCGGAGCTTGGGGAATTGTGGCAATTGTATATTTCCTCAGCTATGGTACCGAGGAAGACCGGAGCTATGGCATGGCAAAAGACCGGAGCTATGGGAAAGCGGGAACCGGGGAATCGGGCGTACTCCGGGCCGTAAAGGACAGATTTGCCAATTATCTGTACACGGCAGCTGCTATTGCCCGCATGTTGGGAAAAGGTTCGCCCGAAGGGGTGAACGGCTGCCAGGGGGAAACCGGGGCAGCCGGAGCAATGGCCGCTGCAGGTTTAACATCTCTGCGGGGAGGAACCCCACTTGAGGTGCTGTCCTCGGCTGCAGCCTTCCTTGAGCATTTCATGGGGTTGGGCTGTCCCGTCCAGGGTGGTAGCATATTTGAGCCCTGCCTTTCCCGCAGCGCAGTGGCCGCCGCATCTGCCCTTACCGTGGGAAAAAACGCCCCATTCAGAATGCAGGCTGTCCAAGGCAATGGTTCGGCCATCAGGGACAGTCACATAGACAGCCAGCCAGACAGGGACGGGAATCCCCTCCGGGAGACGCCCTATTATACTCTTGAGCATATATGCGATATTGTTATTGAATATCGTCGGAGAGGCGAAGAGTTGCGCCGCAGTTTCAAGCAGCCGGGAACCGGAGGCTTCCCGATTGAAGTAAGTATCCCTGAGTGTTAAATTAAGTTTCAGAACACCGAATCCCGGCCACGGGATCTTCAATATTCAAAGAACACACAGACTGCAATTCCCCTACGGGGAACCATGCTTTGTAACCTGGAGGTAACAATGTCAGATTATCAAGAAAAAAGCGGCTCCTTCGATTTGAGATGGATGTTTATCAGCCTGGCGGTTTTTCTGGTAGCTCAAGTCGCAGTGAATGCAGTATTCAAAATCTTCGGTATTCTCACTTTTGGAATTGGCTTTCTCCTGTTCTTCATTGCAAAGCCGTTGGCCTATTTTATCGGTGGATATATCACCGGCAAGCTGAGCCCCGGAATTACCATTCGCGAACCTGCAATCGGTGCGGTGATTATCGCAGTTGGGGGAGTATTGCTTGAACGAGGATTGTTTGGTCCGGGAATGTTGTTCAATCTGATTCTCTCCGCAGTTATCGCATATGCAGTTGCACTCTTCGGTGCCCGATTGGGCGAAGGGGCCTCCTGAACATGAGAGATATTGAATTTATACCCGACTTTATCGACACCGCCGACGCATCATGTCTTGTCCGCTTCGGCCGAACTAAGGTTCTGTGCACCGCCAGTATCGAAAAAAGCGTACCCCCCTTTCTCAGGGACAGCGGCAGCGGTTGGATTACCGCAGAATATGCCATGCTTCCCGGCAGCACCAGCGGAGGCCGGAAACGGAGAGAGATCCGCAAGCGGGACGGCCGAAGTGTCGAGATTCAACGGCTCATCGGTCGCAGTCTGAGGGCAGCCATAGACCTTGAAGCCCTTGGGGAGGTGAGCATTGTTGTGGATTGCGATGTGCTCCAGGCTGACGGCGGAACCCGGACGGCAGCCATCAGCGGCGGCTGGGTGGCTTTGATCATGGCTCTCCAGAAACTGGCTCAAGAAAACCGAATAGACCCCATTCAGTACCGCCTTGGACAGGTTGCTGCGGTAAGCGTGGGAATTGTGGATTCCCGAATTCACTGCGACCTGGATTATGAACTTGACAGCAATGCAGACGTAGATATGAATGTTGTGATGCGGGATGATGCAATGATTGAGGTGCAGGGAACCGGCGAGCAGGATTCCTTTTCCCGGGATCAACTCAACCAATTGCTGGATTCCGCAGAAGAAGGCATCTCCCTCATATATCAGGCCCAGTTGAAGGCCCTGGAAGGTGCAGGGATTGAATAACAGGAAGGATATGGAGTTGCGGAGCGCTTATGAGTGCACATGAACCGAATTCCCCGGAGCAGTGGGTTCCAAACAGGGCTGAATCAGGCGGCCGCGAACTCTCCGGAAATAAAAATTCCGGCCATGACTTCTCCGACGAAGACCTCTCCGGCGATGCTCCTCACAGCCGTGGGCTGGAAGAGGGCAAAGAATTCCGTCCGGATTTCAGCAAACGGGGAGGACTTCTCCCCTGCATTGTGCAGGATGCCAAGAGGAAAGATGTGCTGATGCTGGGGTATGTGAATCGGGATGCCCTGGACAAAACCCTCGCAAGCGGACTGGCTACATTCTATAGCACTTCCAGACAGAAACTCTGGACCAAAGGCGAGGAATCGGGAAATATCCTGAAGATCGTGGAAATACGCACGGATTGCGACCAGGATGCTCTCATCTACCTCGTAGAGCCTGTGGGCGACGGAGTGTGTCATACCCGGGATCCTCAAAGCGGGAAGCACCGCTATTCATGTTTTTACCGCCGCCTTCAAAGCGACGGTTCCCGGGACGGACAGCATATTTCAGGTGAAGCTGCTGCTGCAGGAACAAGAGAGGACGATCCTGCAGACTCAAGGAAGGATGATCCTGCAGACTCAAGGAAGGATGATCCTGCAGACTTAAGGAAGGATGATCCTGCCGTCGGTCTGCAGTTTATTTACCGCTCTTCCCGTTAAACAGAGGCCCTAACGGATCCTTCCACCGTGGATTTTTACTGGACATATCCTCGGTGTAATAGGGACGATCCAGAGCCGGACTCTCGGGCTCCATGTGCTGATGAATATAATTGGAAATCCATCTGGCAATACGCAGGACTACCATTTTATGCCGCAGCCGCCCCTGCATGTCCCTGTTGAGAATCTGAGGAATGGTGCTGGTGGTTACAATTTCATCGATAGCCTGATGATTTAGCTTAATGCGACCTTCCTGGGAGGAATAGAAATGGGTAACCATGAATACCACCCGTTCTGCCCCGGCTTCTTTCAGACGGCTACAGGCTTCAATAATGGTGCTTCCGGTGCGGACCATATCATCGATCACAACCACCTGCTTGCCCTTCACATCTTTGAATGTCAGGTCTGATTCGGGATTCACATCCATCCGGATCTTCCGTTCACCCAGGCGCTCTTTTTCAAGAATGATCATCGGTACACTGCTGTCCTGGAAATGGGAGTGCACCTCTTTTGCAAACGGGAAGGCACCTTTGTCCGGAGCGCAGAGGATGAGCTTATCACGCTTAACAATGTCGGATTCCTGAATGTAATTGGCGTACACGTCGCTGGGCTGTAAATTGTGAAAATGGCCGGAAAACCGCTCCATAAAGAGCCGCTTCACCGAGTTGGAATGGTTGTGAACGGTGATCACCTCATCCACACCCGATTCTTTCAGTAAATCCGCATAAAGACGGGAAGAAAACGGTTGTCCGTCGAATTTTTTATAGTCTTTATCACTTCGCTGAAAATCGACAAAGCCGTGTTCCTTTCTCGGTCCCCGGTCCTGGGCACTGTAAAAAAGATCCGGTTCCAGCAAAATTACCCGATGAGCGCCGTTATCCTTTGCCGCCCGGGCTATCAGAAAATTTCTCATGGCCAGCTCATCCCGGGGATGCATGCTCTGGGTGGTGGAAACGATGAGTACGGTTCGTCCTTCCAGCTTATTCCCAACATCCTGCCAGCTTTCCTCGTCAACAATAAATCGGGGACAAAATTCATTATTTAAGAAGCTTTTTAACGAGACCAGGTCCGAGTAATGCATGGACTGATTCATATGCTGGGCAATATCTGCTACGAAGGGATTGTCTGCAATGTTACCGACGATTATTGGCTGGCTATCATTCATGACAACTGTATAATAAAAAATCACAGTTTGTTCAATAAACCTATCCAAAGCAGTTAAGCTTCTCAGAAAAATGGAACGGGTAATATCTGAGAGATTGGCTCTCCATGAGGCGTGCCGGTTTTTTAGTTGACCGATACAATGAACAAGTATTTGTCGCATATTGTAGTTTTACAGACATGACGGCACCGTATACGGTTTGAAATTTCAATGGTAAAACAGATATAATGAAGCAGGTTGTAACCACAGGAATTCCATCATGAGTCAATATTATGAAGTTATCGTAGATCCGGTAATCCGCCCATTTGCGGAAACGTACCGGACTGAAACAATCACCAATCTGGAACGGCTGGAACAATTGTACAAGGAATCCGACTATGCGGAAATTCGGGAAATTGCCCATCGGCTGAAGGGAGAGGGGGGCACATACGGATTCGATGAAGTAAGCATACAGGGAAGGCTGCTCCAAAAAAAATGTGATGACGGTGATTATACCGCCATTCCCGATATCATTCGCCAATTGCGGAATTACCTTCTGAATGTACGGATATTGTAATACCGAACAGCTTTCCGCTTTGTTATGTACTCACGTTCCAAATGCGCTATACAGAAATCTCCAGGTTTGATATAAGGCAGAATCAACCCTCAAATAGGATCTAATAACATGTCTCGTACACCCATGAATGCTCAAACACAACGGAATTATAAAGACTATGTAATTTACCAGATCTACACCAGAAGCTTCAACGACAGCAATGGCGACGGTATAGGTGACATAGCAGGGATTATCCAGAAGCTGGATTACCTTGAGAATCTGGGGGTGGACGTGCTTTGGCTCAGCCCCTTTTGTTCATCTCCCAACAGGGATAACGGTTATGATGTTTCGGATTACCGGAATGTCATGAAAGAATTCGGCACCCTCAAAGATCTAGACCGCCTCATAGAAAAGGCGCATCAGCGGGGAATGCTGATCATGATGGACCTGGTTATGAATCACAGTTCCATCGAGCATCCCTGGTTTACGGAAAAACCTGAATATTACTACTGGACTGATTCCCCCAATAATTGGGACAGCTATTTCAGCAATTCCGCCTGGACCTGGGATGGGGAAAGAAGACAGTATTATTTACATCTCTTTTATCCGGAACAGCCCGATCTGAACTGGGAAAATCCCGAGCTGAGGAAGGAATTTCATGATATCGCAGCGTTCTGGATCGACCGCGGGATTGATGCGTTCCGCCTGGATGCGATTCACCATATCGGAAAGCCCGAAGGACTTCCGGATGCTCCCGAGCCGAAAAACGACTTTGAGCACAGGAACTTTAAAAATACCCGGCGAACCCATGAATATCTTCGGGAATTCCGGGAAAAGGGGTTGAATAACGGTTCGGTTTTCACGGTAGGAGAGACCGGAGGAACAACCCCCAGAACCAGCCGAAACTATGTTGATACAAAACGGAAAGAACTGGATATGATTTTCCTGTTTGATCATCTGTGGAAGCTGAAGGATGATATCCGGAATCTTCCTGAAGTATTCAAACCGATTTACCGTCACCTGCATAAAGATGGATGGAACACCAATTTTTTCTCCAACCATGATTTCCCCCGGCATCTTTCCATTGTGGGGAATGACGGATTGTACCATCGGGAATCTGCAACGAGCTTCGCAGCTCTGCTGTTGACTCTTTGGGGCACTCCCTTTATCTACCAGGGGGAAGAAATCGGCATGACTAATGTCGCCTTTTCGAAATTACGCGACTATGATTGTGAGGCGGCGAAGAACCGTTATTACCGTGCACTGGAAGAAGGTATCAGCGAGGAGCAGGCATTTACTATGTTTCGCCAACGTACCCGCGATAATGCCCGTACTCCGTTCCAATGGAGTTCGGCCAAGCATGGGGGCTTTACCAGCGGAATTCCATGGCTAAAAGTCAACCCCAATCATGGAAGCATCAATGCAGCTGCACAAATGGGCAGGCCGGGCAGTATATTTGAGAACTACCGCTTTCTTATTCATCTGAGAAAACGCTGGGAGGTTTTGGCCCGGGGAAAAATCCGGTTCCTGCCGCAGGGGAGGGACAGGGTTCTCGCTTGGAAAAGATTTTTAGGACGGAAAGAAAGACGGGAAGCAGGAAGCTATTCGGGACCGGACGAACTGATCCTGATCTCCAATCCCGGGGATCACAGTGCGCTCTGGAAACGTCCTTCGGGGCTGGGTCGAAATTACCGTCTTATTTATAGCAACGCACACAGAGAGCTCATGCTTGGATCCGATAATTCCCGACCTGCTGCATCAAGGGAAGCAGAAATTGATGTCCTCTCCCATCAGGGTGCCGGAGAGTATGCAGGTGAACAGCTGGGGAGCACCATTATTCTCGGTCCCTGGGAAACCCGTTTGTACGTCAGACTCTGAGTTCTTCCAAAACCCGCAGCACTTCCGGAAGAAGTTGCTTTTTCCGGGAGAGGATTTTGGGCAAATCGAAGCTGTGCTCATCTAATGAGCTGTATATGAGATTCTTCTCCGCCGCCGTATATCCGCTGCTGACAAGGATACTGTGTTGTTTCATCACATCGGTTATAAGCAGCATTGTCCAATCCAGCTGCTTATCCCGGCTTACTGCCTGCAATGCTTCATGAAATGGAGATATCATTTCCGATGCTTCCTCAAGGCTCATAACCTCAACCTGACCGATTCCCACATCCTTGCCGAATTGGTGATAGGTTTTGAAGTCACCCAGCACCACATCCCTGGGGTCCCGCTCCTTAAGAGCTTTCAACTGACTGAACATTTCGGTGGCATATGTTTCACTGTCCAGACCGGAGAGGATAGACAGCTCTTTCAGAGCACGTACATCTTCCTCAGTTGTGGTGGGAGATTTCAGATACACCGTATCGGAAATAATTCCCGATTGAAGCAGGATGGCGATGTGCCTGGGAATATCTTCAAAATGCATTCTGAAATGCTGATACACAATGGTGGAGGAGGATCCCACAGGTTTTGAAGCAATATATATGGGAGTGTTGGTCTTCTCCGCACCAAAACGGTGGTGATCAATAATTTCTACGATATGTGCCTCTTTCGCCCCGGGCACCGACTGATGAATCTCGTTGTGATCCACCAAAATAAGATCTTTTACCGGTTTTTCAATGAACCGTCTGCGGGTGACGATGCCGTAAAACTCTTCATCATCGAAAACAGGCAACCCCCGAAAGTCCGAGGACATGAGCTGACGTTTTACATCTTCGAAGGACTCATCTTTTCCCACCCGGGGCTGACTTCGGTTAACAATAGTGTGCACCGGGACGCTCAGCCTGAGAAGCCGGATACTTTCAGCACTGTCGGTTCCCGATAGATACACGCTGCCCTGAAATGAAGAAAAATCGGTATCCAGTTCCTCCGGGGATTCAACTCCGGTGATAATGATGGCCGGCAGCTGATTTTTAACTGCATGCTCCAGAATCTTTCGTCTATTTCCCACAACCAGAATGGGCTTTTGCTCAAGCCGTTTCATCCGTTTCAGATAGATATCGAAGGGCATGGCTCCCGTCATGATCGGGGCGTCAAACACCGTACCTTCTCCCCTGACAATAAATTGACCGGGTAGAACTTCGGGGATGTTCTCAGAGGAAAAACTGTAGACGGGGCGGCCGGTGCTGCTCTGCCGTACAAGGTATGCGGATACTTCGTTGATGGAGACCGTACCCTCAAATCCGTCAAAATTGAACACGGGGATAAAGCTGATATTCCGGGTGTAAAGGAGCTCAAGGGCATCCAAAATTGGAGCGTTGGAGGGAAGAGATGTATAATCTTTTCGGGCTACATCCCCCACTGTCGGAATTAACTCTTTATACAGGGCGGGAGTGCTGGATTCGGCTTTTTTAAATGCGGCTTTCGTCTGATCATTCAGCGCACCGCAGCGGATAGGAAGGTAGCTGTTCCGGGGATCGATCCTATTTTTCAGGTAGGCATATGCATAACTGGCAACAGTGCAGTCCATATCCGGGTTTCTGTGACCGCTGACATAAATTGTTTTCATTGCCTCAAAATACCCAATGAAATGGAATCATTCAAGAAGGGTTAGGAGTCTTATCAGCCGCCGGAAACCAGATGCCAGACTATCCACGCCCAGAATGCCCCAAGAACTGCTCCGCTCAGAACCTCCATGAGACTATGCCCCACCATTTCTGAATGACGGGGAATTTTTTCCCGTATATGAGGTGAGAGTTCTTCTCTAATGATGTTGAGGCTTTCGGCATGCTTTTGAACGTACCCCCTCAGCCTGAATGCGTCATACATCACAATGAGAGCGAACACCAGGCTTACGGAAAACCATGGTCCTGACGCACCCTCAGCCAGGGCTAAGAAGACCGTAAGAGCACTCACAAACGCGCTATGGGCGCTGGGCATTCCTCCTGCTGTGGACAGGTAAGATGGTGTGAGTTTCCGGTCCCGGATAGAGTAGGCGATAAATTTCGTGAGCTGACATACCAGCTGTACGCTGACTGCTGTGAAAAATGCAATGGGCATGCTCCAAGTTTATCCCGTACATGCCCAATTTTCCAAGCCCCCCTATTGGTTGCCTATTCCGCATCGGTGCTTATTTCAGATACCCGAGCCACGTATCCTGCTGAACGATCATTCTCTCGGTTAGGTCCTTGAGAGGCAGTGCCTGATGCACCACCGGGTTTGCCAGGAGGGCCTGAATGGCAAGATCCTTGCTTTTGTGAAGTACCGCTTCGGCTGTGAGATCGTATACCCCGCAGTAATTTCTGAGCAGGGCAAGGAATCCTTTGGGTACATTCGGCAGGCTTTGGCCCTGAATACCCTCCCCATTAATGGTCGCGGGAACCTCTACCGCTATCCAGTCCGGCAGATCGGGGATGAGACCGTTGTTTATCACATTAACGGCTGATTCCGTGTACCCGCTGTTCTGGATGATCCCTTCGATAATATCCACAACCCGTTCATGCCGCTTCATTTCGATTTCCGGGCGCTGTTCATTGCTTAATGCCACTTTATACATATCGAAGAAGTCCACAATTCCCCTGTGATCCGCAAGCTGCCATGACCAGGAAAGGTATTCTCCGAAATGGCTGTCAACCGTTATGGGCAGCAATCCATAGGTCTCCATGATAAAGCGGAAAAGTTTTCTGTCAGCCCATTCAACAGCGCTGTCCTCAATTCCCAGCTGGGCCCGGGCCGTTGATCCTTCCGTGTGGATAATCTCACCGGTTTTCCGGAAATGATGCCAAATATCGCTGTAGCCCGGTTCACGGCTGAAGAACGTATAGGCTTTCTCCATAATCTCCGGGTACAGATCCTCACCGGTTTCCCGGTCTTTGGCTTCGAGCAGACAGCTGAAATGGTTCAAACCGCCGGCGGTGAGTTCCATGGAATCGAAAGGGCGATCCAACATTGCCGGAAGATAGCGTTCCAGACTGGCTATTTCATGACACAGACCGGTAAACTTAATTCCGGGGTATGCCCGGTGAACGGCAGTGGTAATTGCCGTCATGGGGTTGGAATAGCAGAAAATTTGCGCATCAGGCACAAGATCCATTGCATCACCGCAAATTTCAAGAATGGGAGGTATGATTCTAAGGGAGTGAAAAACACCTCCGGGACCGCCGTTCTCACCGTAAATTTGAGTAATACCGTATTGCTGGGGAATTCTCCAGTCCTCCTCCCACAGTTTGAATCGGTCACCCACTTCAATTGAGATTATTATGTAATCAGCATCCCGTAATGCTTCCCGCCTGTCGGTGCTTGAGGTAACTGTGAAATTCAGGTTGTTCCGGGTGACAAAATCCCTTGCTTCTTCATACACAGATTGCAGGCTTTCGGCATCTATATCCATGAGACACAGCTCGGATCCCTTGAGAACATTGCTGGTGAAAATATCACCCAGTGTACCGAGTCCGAATTGGGCGCTCCCTGCGCCGACCAATACTATTTTTTTTGACATAAATTCTCCTACTATGCACCGGAATCCTTCCCGTGCGTCTCATTCTGTTTTACCGCAGAATGGTAACTTGTGCAAGAAAAATTGAAAAATATTGAAATAAAGACCGCATATAAGAAAATATCTGCAAAAATCTGCAAAATTCAGCACCACAACCTTTGACAAAGGGAAACCAAGATACATATGATGGCGCCATGGCTAAGGTGAAACTTCAGGATGTGGCCCGCAGCGCGGGGGTAAGTATCAGCACGGTGAGCAGGGTTATTAACAATCCATATATGGTTCACCGTCAGACCAGAGAAACAGTGGAAAAGGCAATCCGGGAACTGGGGTTTCTCCCGAAAGAGGGTGCCTGGCACCCCTACGGTTCTTTAGAGAACAATACATCCGATTCCGCCCCTGGTCGAACCGGACCATCCCCCGTTGTAGCCCTGGTTTCCCCGGTGAATGATAGTGATTTCTTTTTTGATCTTCAGATATCCCTCCAGGAGAACTTGTTGGGCATCAATCATTACCCTCTTTTGATCCATACCAAGGGTGAACTGAGCCTGGTCAGATTTCTTGAAAAAGATTCGGCCTGGCTGGATGGGGTGGATGCGGTGGTGGTTCTATCCTGTGAAATTGAAGATGAGGCAATGGACATCCTCAAACAGCGGGGAGTGCCGGTTGCTTGTGTACATCAGCGTAACCGTTCTGTATTCTCTGTGCTCAACAATGATTACCTGGGAGGCTACGATGCCGCTCAGTATTTGTGGTCCCAGGGACACCGGAAATTCGCTCTGGTTAGTTGGGATGCCTTCCGATCTGACCGGAAAGGGGACAGGGTCACAGGCTTTACCAATTATCTTATGGAACATGGAGCGAACATTCCAGATTCCCGGCGTATTGCATCGGATTTGAGCATCGCCGGAGGAAGAAAGGCCATGGCCGAACTCACCAGGGGTGAGCTTCCTGAAGCAGTGTTTTTCACCAGTGATACAATGGCCATTGGTGGACTTCAGTATTGTCGCGATGAAGGGATCTCGGTTCCCGGTACCCTGGCAATCATGGGCTTCGACGACATCCGAATGGCCTCGGTCATGGGGCTGACCACCATGAAACAATTCATATCAGTGAAAACCCGTCTTATTGTGGATGAATTATCTGCCTGCCTGAGGACAGGAAGGGGGGAATTAGATCAGAGGGAGGTGACCATTACCCCGGAACTGGTGCGCAGAATATCCGCATAAGATTTGAACTCCTTACGTCTATTCCCTATGATTAAGTGAGGAGGACCGGGCTATCCCCGGAGCGAGCTATGCTTATTCAGTATGAACTTGTTCGGATATCTTCTTTGATTGCAGCCTTTGTAACCTTTGCCATGCTCATATGGACGGGCAGACGGATGGCCGCAAATTATCGAGCCAGAATATATTTCGCACTTACCGCGTTCACCTTTTTGTATGCCTTCGGCTATGCTCAGGCTCTTACCCAGACCCGATTAGACTCTCTTCTTTTCTGGTCCCGTTTCCAGTTTGCAGGTGTCCCGTACATCCCCCTGTTTTTGATCCTGCTCTCGGTTCACACCCGGTACTACCGGGAAAATCAGCCGTTTTCCCCCTGGTTGTATCTTCTCCTGATTCCCGGTATTGCCTCCATGCTCACCAATTGGCTCTATCCCTTCAGCAAACTCTATTATCTTGATCGAAGCTTCTGGGTGAATGATCCGTATGTTATGGTGAGAAGCATAACTCCCGGATTTCTTTGGTATGTTCAAAACGTTCAAGCGGTAGCGGCACTGCTAGTCAGTATTTGGGTCTATGCCGGCGGCGTGCTGCGGGTTCAGAACAAACGCAGGGATATGCTGTTAATGCTCATTGGTATTTCCATACCTTCTACGGGATACCTTCTCAGCCTTACAGGATTGTTCCAATCCAGATTCGATCTGGTTCCCGCACTTCTGGGGTTGGCCAGTC
The DNA here is from genome assembly GCF_059431795.1 of Salinispira sp. Classification (NCBI taxonomy): domain Bacteria; kingdom Pseudomonadati; phylum Spirochaetota; class Spirochaetia; order Spirochaetales; family Spirochaetaceae; genus Salinispira; species Salinispira sp. The sequence continues at coordinate 24,453 of NZ_JBXWXS010000016.1, read as the reverse complement.
CGTTTCTCGCTTCTGGTATATTCAGTGACAGACTGATCAGTGATTTATCCAACGCCAGACTCTTTTACTATAAAACCACGGAAAATCCGGTGTTTATTTTTAATATAGAAAGTCACCTCATAGATTTGAATACCGCTGCCCTGAATACATTCGGAATTTCACGAAAGCAGGCATTGAACAAAACCTGGCACGGTTTGCTGGATCAGTTGGGGGAAGGGGATGTAAGGATTTTTCCCGAAGAAACTCATCTGGGTAAAGAACTGAGTTTTAACGGCAGGGTATATGCATACACCAGTCTGGTCTTTAGTGATGATAAAGACCGGGTGAGGGGGCTTCTGCGGACCCTCTATGATGTAACCGATACCAGAAATGTGATGAAGCTGCTTGAACAGGAAGCAAGCTTTGATGGACTCACAGGGCTGCTTACCAGGAGACGATGGGAGCAAAATGTGGAAATGGCCTTGAGGCAGGGCGTCCGCTTTAATCATTCCGGGAGTCTTCTGGTGTTGGATCTGGACCATTTCAAGACCATCAATGATGACTATGGTCATCAGGCCGGGGACATCGTTTTACAGAAAATTTCAGAACGCTTGAAAAACGCCGTCCGGGATATTGATATTCTGGGACGTTACGGCGGTGAAGAATTGGGGATTTGGCTTATGGAGACCGGTCCAGAAGACGCCCTTGCGGTTGGCAAAAAGCTTCGCCGGTTGGTGCGGGAATATGAGGTGGAGACAGGAGGCACCGCATTAAACGTGAGCACCAGTATCGGTATTTACGGGGAACGTGAGCTATCAAGTTTGCATCTGAATTACTATTTTGAAAAAGCCGACCAGGCTTTATACAAGGCCAAGGAGAATGGTCGTGACCGGGTAGAGCTCAGCCGGCAGTAATCCTGAGGCGAGGTCCCCGGGGGGGAAAGGCTGAGGTACCACCGAGGCATCAATTTCCCGTAATCAGTGAAAACCACCGCCGGTAATTCTGAGTTTATCGAAAACCTCACCAATTGGGGTGAGAAGTTTTCTGGCATCGCTTTGGGGAACCCGTGCCTGCTTCCACATGGAAATGCGGAAAAACTCCAGAATGGTTTCGCGTACGTTTTCTTCGGGGAAAAATACATACGAAACGTTCTGTCCCACAGGCTTCAGTACGGTAAAAGAGCTGTATGTAACCATCGGTTCTTCTCCGATATATACCCGGTCTCTCCGATTGGTGGTGTACTGAATTAATTCCTTGATCCTGTACGGAATTTTCTTGGCATCGCTGCGATGGGCCGGTTCAATATGGCTGTTGGGAAAACCCGCCGGTTCCACCAAAACATAGAGCTTTCTACCCTCAGCCTGGAATACCAGTCCGTCTTCGTTCTGATAAATATCCTTCACATTACCGAATGAGACCAGTTCATATTTTGTATATGTTGAGTTATCATCATAGAAAACACTCATAATATAACCGAATTGATCGGGCAGTCTGCCGGCAGAGTATGCTTTGAATGTTTCAAGAAGTTTGTCCATGTAGTCCTCCGTTTCTCCGTATCGGTGGGTGAGTGAATGAATCACCCTCCCTTTCTTTCTATATTGTAATATCTTTCACCGTACTTTATTATATAAAATATGATGAATGTGAGTTCTGCCTTCAAATTCCTTAATCTCAGGGAGACCGCGTCTCAGGCGGAGGCCAACGCCAGTTACCGCAGGCTCCTGAAGGAATACCATCCGGACAGAAATACTCACCGCAGCGAATGGTCCCACACTATGACCGTCCGTCTCACCGAAGCATACGATGCGGTGAGCAGTTATATCAGCAGCATCAGGGCAGAAGATGCTGAAGCCCAGGATTCACAGGCTCAGGATGCCCGTCAGGAATCAAGGGAAGCTGAAACCGAACCGGACTCGGGATACAGCATTACCATGCAAGTCAGGATCGGTAATCTCTATGATCAGCTCCTTCACCACGTTCATGATTATTATACCGGGGGAATGAACAACGTGCACCTTCGCCAAGAGGGCACTATGCGCCACCGGTTTCGGGCACTGCTGCGCAGGCTGGCGAACACCGTTGAGGATCTCCGCCTCACCATGGAGTGGCCCGGCTCCTCCCTTCAGCACAGCCAGGTACATGCAATTCACGATTTCGCAGCGGCATTTTATGAAAACATGCTGATCAAGCCCCGGCAGCCGGAGACCCTGACCCGGGACGAGGCTAAATCCCAAACACTTTATCGCAACGGAAGTCTGTCTATGGACAATGCCATCAGGAAAGGGATTCTCGAGCTGGAACAGAAAAACGGTCTTATAACACCCGGATCCCGGCATCAAGCCGAGCAAAGCTTTATGCTACTGCTCAGCAGTTATTCACGGAGCATCTTTGTTGCAGATACCTTAATCAAGCTCTATCTTTTAAAGGCATTTTCCGCCCTCTGTGAGTTTCTGGAGGAACAGTTTTAATACCGTTCCCCCGTTCGCTCTCTTCTGTCTAATTCCATTCACAACTGGTAGAAAATAATGATGCTCCGCTTGCAGCTCGATCAGCTTTGCTTTTTGGCTTTCAGGTTCATCTGCGCAATCGCCAACTTGGCAATGGGTATGCCGTAAGGAGACACAGAGACATAATTCAGACCCGCTTCTGCAATAAAGTCGATATTTTGAGGTTCTGCACCGTGTTCTCCGCAGAGACCCAGTTTCAGATCCGGTCGAACCATTCTGCCCCGAAGAGTTGCAGTGGTTACCAATTCTTTTACCTGGGGCTGGAGAACCTTAAAAGGATTATTGGGAAGCAAGTCCAGTTCAGTGTAGTCCGAGAAAAAGGTGTTAAAATCGTCCCGGGAAATACCGTAGGTGGTCTGAGTCAGATCATTGGTGCCGAATGAGAAAAAGTCGGCATATCGGGCAATGGCCGAGGCATTCAAGGCTGCAGCGGGAAGCTCAATCATGGTTCCCACCCGGTAATCAAGAGGGCCTTTTTTAAAGCTTCTGCTGACCTGTTCCTCAATATCACGTATTCCAAGTATATGCTTGCCTTCAATTTTCTTTCCGTTTCGCACAACCTTTAGCTCATTGGGGTTCATCACAAGTGGTATCATGATCTCAGGCCGGGGATTTTTTCCCTCTTCCAGCAGACGGTAGGAAGCCTCAAAAATTGCACGAGTCTGCATCCGGTAAATCTCAGGATATGATACCGCAACCCTGATACCCCTGTGACCCAGCATGGGATTGAATTCCCGCAGGAGTTGGCTGCGCTCCTTAATGGCAGCTGCGGTTAATCCGGTTCCGTCCGTCTTGGCTTTTGCAGCAAAATCCTTCATACCCTTGTCATCCGACGGAAGGAACTCGTGGAGGGGAGCATCCAACAGGCGTATGGTAACAGGATGACCGTCCATAATCTTCAGCAGCTCGTAGAAATCTTCGGTCTGATCCTTTGCAAGATCTTCAAGAAATTCCTGACGCTTAACGCTGTCCTGGGCAAGGATCATATAGCGAAACCGGTCAATTCTCGACTCATCAAAAAACATATGTTCGGTTCGGCACAGCCCGATACCCCTGGCCCTGAATTTTTGCGCCAACAGGGCGTCTCTGGGCTGATCGGCATTCGCATGCACATCAATATTTTCAATTCGTGTTTGTATGACTTCCAGAAAATCCAGAAGACCGCTGTGCTCCAGCACCGGCTTGGTGAGGCTGCCCTGTCCGATATAGAGAACTGGATCTTCATAATATGGCACATTCATGGTGATGTAATCACCTTCTTTTACCTCTTCGCCGCCGATCTGTATGGACTTTTTCCTGAACACCGCATCAGGGCGTACCAGGGCCACCTTCCCCAGACTTCGGGCTACCACAGGTGCGTGGGATGCGTACCCTCCTTCAGACGAGAGTACCCCCTGGGCAACCTCGATTGCCTTCACATCTCCGGCAAATGTGGAGGGCATGGCGAGAATCATATTGGTGTCTTCACCCGCCTGCTGTGCCTGACGGTATGCGGTGATCAGGTTCTCGGCGTTGAAAAATACCCGTCCGATTGCCGCACCGACCGCACCGGCTATGCCTCCTTCCTGGGTCTTCAGCTTAGAGACTGATTCGGGATCCAGGGTGGGGTGAAGTATTTCTGAAAGCCTTCCGGGTTTCACCTTCTCTATGAGGTAATCATTATCAACGATATCACGGTTTCGAAGGTCCAGGAGCGTCTTGATTTCCGCCTGGGCGGATTTATTGGGAGCAGATGACTGGTCCACCAGCCACAATACGTCCGCTTCAATGGCGAAACGGATCCACCTGAGTTCAAGAAAGTGATTCTCCAGTTTTAGCGCAATATCCTTCAGGGATTTCAGAAATTTTGCATCCAAATTATCGAGGGTTTTTCCATTGGGAGAAGATTCGTCATAGGCCGCGGGGAAATACTCACCCTGAAGTTCATTTTCGCCGCTTACAATATGGTGGGTGTAAAAATATCCTGCAGCAGAATCTTTGTCGAAGTTCCCGTATACCATTGCCTGAATCATTACCGCCGAATCTTCCGATGTGGGGCTTTTTTTCAGTGCGGCGTCAAACTGTTGAACCACATACTGCAGCTGAAACAGGGGATCACTGTAGATCTCCGCTGGAAGAATTTCCCGGAATTCATCGATGGTTTTCAAAATCGTGGTCTTGCTTTTAGCCTTCTTCAGTTTTCCAAGGTAGGCTTCAAGGGCTTCAATTTCAGTATCGTCGCTGCTGGCTGCAATAGAGAGGCGGATGATGCTGGAAATAAGATACGCATATTCGTTGAACGCGAATTTCTCCCCGCTCATTTCCGCCACCATCTCCACGTTTTCATCAATCAAACCGATATGGTGTATTGAGGGAAGGGAGCTTTGAACATTCAACATGGGACTTTCGACAGCCTTCAGCAGCAGAGGATTCTTACCTCCCCCGAAACTTTTTCCCATGGTGCTGCCGATATCTGCGATGAATTCCTTTAATTCAGGAACTACGCCCCGGGGATTGTTAATGAAGTGAGCAAGATGCTCATGGGGAATAATGAAACCCGGACAAATGGGCATATCCAGCTGGGCCAGAGAGGCTGCCCGGATGCCCCGGCTGCCGAGAATTTCACTGTTTTTCAAAGCTTCGGCATGCTTACCGCTGCCGAAGGAAATAAACATACTCATTATATTATCTCCTGTAGTCTGATGTCAGGGACCTCAGAACAGTTCCAGAGGCTGGTCGATGCTTCCTTTCAGAAAAGATTCGAAACGGGGGCTTGCGCCCTCAAACAGATAACGCTGAAGTTTGGAAACATCTTTGATTGTACTTCCGGCCACTGAAATCATGATCGGAGTGCCGTGCTTCACTTTCCCCCATTTAAATAATGAATTGATATCCTTGATTCGTTCATTATCATAATAAATCAGGACATCCAGTTCAGGGTATGTGGAGCGGTAGCTGGCCACAATCCGTTTCCATGCCTCTACATTTCCGTTATGGAATAATTCGTTGGTGACCACCACCGAATAGCGGGGGGTAATTCTATATGAGCCATCCCGGGGTTTTCCCCGGGCCGGTGCTGCTTGGGCGGCTGGCGCAGGTTTGGGTGCCGCACTCCTGGCTGCCGATGCCTTGGCCCGATACTCCGGGCGTTCGCTCACATCGAAGCCTGCAAGGACCCCGTGAACGTCTTTTAGCGCCTGGTTCAATTGTTCATCACTGAGTGAGCCACTCAGGGACTGTATATACACGGTAATGAGTTCATCTTTTAAAATCGGAAGAGCAGGTTCCCAGGAATTTTTGTCTCTGGGGTTTATAATGAATGAGCCCACTTCGGGATGATGGTAGACCAGGGCGATTTGTAAATCCGTCCAATCTTTAAAAGCGGGAATAATCTCGTCGGCGCTTTCTATCATTCGGGTGATATTTCTCGATGCAAAACTGTACTCGAATTTATCTACCAGAAGCGAACTGATAATCGGGGGCATCTGCTGCCGGGTGATACTGCCTTCCTGCTCGGCATTATTGAGCAGGTCGGCAATATTGATACCGTCACTGATCGATTTCACCAGTGCGGTTGTAAATTTGAAATGCCGCAAAGCAGTGTTAAAACCTGCTTTGCGGGAAAATAAATCGAAGTTACCAACCATAATGATTAGAGTTCCTGTAAGTCATCGCCTGAGATATCGCCCTTACCGGGAGATACGTCCGCTTGTCCTTTGACAGTCTTATTGGATGATGTTCCTCCGGAAGAAGGTGCGGGAACGCTTTCCGGCGCTTCTTCAGCCATCTTGTCATAATCTCCGGAAAAACTCATACCAATGTCATCCCGTACAGTTGAACGCCGGCGTTTGAAGGCTGCAAAAGCCGCATCCTGAAATCCTTTCGAAACTCCATGGAGGAATTCGTTCAGTACATTGGCCATGCTGTTCAGGGTGTATTTTTTCCGTTTGATGCTGGTGATATCCACGTCCAGGATCAGACCCGGCTGAATATGGTAGGGATTGATCTTGTAATCGAAACTTTCGAACTGACGACGCAGGAATGTTACTCGGCCGTCCAGGATCACCCGGTCCCGGGGATTCTGGAAACCATAGAGGGTCTCAATTTTTCTGGAAATGTGGTTGAGCATCTTCTTGAACAGGGACTTCTCATGGAGATATGTCTGATTCAGGCGCTCAACGTCGGTGAGGTCTGCCTTGATCTCGGTAATTTCATTCCAGATTTGGCGAAGTTCCTGAACAACGGGATCTCCCGATTCTTCGAACGACACCACTTCTTTGCGTTTACTGATTTTGCGGTCAAGGCGGTGGGCCAGATCTTCATAATCCTTTGCTCCGCCGAAGCGAGAGCGTTTATCCAGGTAGCTCTGTTCCACCACATCATAGAGCCGCTGAATTTCTTTGCGGTATGATTCAAGCTGAGCATCGTAGGCGGCCTGTTCCTTGTGAAGTTGATCTGCATCATAATACTTCAAGCGGATCTGATAGCGCTCATCGGGGAGATGTTCCGCATCGGTGTCTTCATATTCACGAACAATCAGTTCCCGGGCATTTTTCAGGTTTTCCATGAATTGGTAACCCATTTTACTGGTATCGAGAATTGAAGTGAGAGAGTTGACCACGGTATTGAAGCCCCGGTTTCTGATGTTCTCCATATCGATGATCTTTTTCAGATTTTCACGGATATTGATTGCATCAAACTCCTTGGGGTCGATTTCCGCCCGCAGGCCTTCAATTTTATCCATTAATGATTTGGCCAGGAAGGTGTATCGCTTACTGGTTTCATCATCCGCATCATCGTCGGTGAAATCGGGAACACGTTTCATTTTCTCAAAGATAATCTCAGAGTCGCTCAGTTCCTCTTTACCTTCATCAATGAGTTGATCCTGGAAGCGTTCAATTTCCTGGTCTATCAGGGTGGTAATGGTTCGTCCGATCTGGTCTTTAATAAGATACTCTACGGTAGCCTGGTACTGAAAAATCGGGCTGATCAGCTCGGAGTCTAGAATATTCACAGAAAGCTTGACGTCGCTGACGGTCTTAGGTTTGTGGACACTGTCTTTGAAAGCTGCTTTTACAACAGCATACGCGTTTTCACCCCGGATAAATGCACCCACATCGGTCTTTTGACGCAGCAGTGAATTGGTGTCATTTTCAAGATCATTCATGCCCCGCTGGATATGTCCCTGCAGATGTCCGTACATGTTTACAATGGATTTTTCGATTTCACCGGTATTGAACTTGTCTGCACCGGCGATCTCATCCAGCATGGAGGCGATTTCTTTCGGGGTGTAGCGGGCAAGGGCCTTATTCTCTTCCTTGTCCACAAAGTTCCGGATTTTCTTCACCATTTCATCTTCAGTGGTGGTGATGTACCGGTTGAACATATTCTGATAGTTCTGGTTGAAGTAGTTGTACAGTTTTTCTTTCAGACCCCCGGTGATGTCGAGTTTCTCAAGAACCTCATCGGGAAGCTTTGACTGAATAGTATTGAGGATTTTCTCAGTTTCCTCATTCACAAGGTTTTCATACTCCGTGCGCTGGTCACGTCCTTCCTGAGCCAAACTGTTTCGGGAACCAACCGCCGATGGTTTGGACGGGTGGAATATATTCGGGCTGTGGGTAAGATCTGACATAAAATACTCCTTTTCAGATGTCATCTCGGGTGTTTGAACCACCCTTCTTGGTTTTATCCGCCGCGGTGAGGGAAACACCCTTCGCCGCGATGTGACCGACTTCAGAAGTTTTTGAAATCTCCAGTACTATTATATGTTACATCATCAAGGAATTCACGGAATTCTGCAAGACTTTTTCCAGAATCACGGAAAATTCTGGTAATAAAGGAATCTGCAATGCTCCAAAGCATCTCACCTTCCTCTACGCTATGGAGAGTACCGTCAGGCAGCTCCAGATTGTTGCCCGGAAATATCCAATCGGGGTTTCTTCCGAGCTCTGCAGGCTCGCCCATGAGAGCGAATCCGTTGCTGTAAGCTATGAGGTTTGTAACCCGGATAAGTTCGTCGATTGTCCAGGGGGAGGTGCGGTTGTTAATATCCGCCGGTTGGCCGGATTCTTGAGAAGAAGTTCCGGTCTGATCCGAGTTATTTTCGGGAGAACCGTCTGCAGTACTTTCTGTCTCCCCGTCGTCCGAGCTGTCAGGCTCAGTTTCCTGTTCTCCCACCCGTTCAGCCTGTTCAGTTTGGCGGGGTTCTGTAGAGGTTTGATCGGCAGAACGGCTGTCGGCAATTGAACCTCCGCCTCCGTCCTGAAACAGAAAGAAGATCAGCCAAACCACGAGGGCGAGGGCCGCGGCAATTCCCAGGAAGCCCCAGATTCGGCGGGATCCGGATTTCCCCCCATCCGGGCTGCTGCCGGGCGAAGCGCCGGCGGGACTTTTTCCGAATAATTCCGGGGGAGGATTGGTGCCGGATACCCCCGGGGTCTGACTTTCCTGGACCCCGGCGCGGGTGACTTCATCGGCTATTTTGCTGTCCGCTTGTAGAGAATCCTCCACAGTATCTTGTGCAGGAGCATCCTCAGAGGAGAGGGGGGCTTCAGCCGGCATATCCGATGGTTTTTCATCTGGTTTGGGTGCCCCAACCTGCTGTACTTCCTTGGTCTTCAGAAGGGAGGCCAGGGTCCCGCTCAGACGCTCCCGTTCCCGGTCGAATTCAGAACGGTCGTTGAGGCTCTCTTGAAGTTCCTTCACCTTTGCCCGAATTTCCGGAATGATTTTCAGAGTTTTCCGGTTTCCGTTGGAAGCGGGAACGAAATACATGTTCCAGCCGGATTCTGAGGGGATAACCAAGGCGCGAACCGGAAGAGGATTTTCCGAATGAAGTTTGATCAGTTGGTCATGGAGGAATTGAAGATCGGCTTCTCCGGAACTCCCTGATTCATTGGTCTGGAATTCATTCCAGAGTCTGAAGGAAAGGGAAATGCGAGCCGGATCATCAAGCTGCTGGGAGCCAAGCTCGGATTCCATGGTCTTACGCCGGCGGGACCCGTCCTGCTCAAGAATGCGGTCAAGGGCGTCCCTGCCGGGTGCACCCATAATCATTTCCAGGTCTTTTGCAGCTCGGGTTAACGTTGTCTCATGGGACTTGTCTGTTTCCGAGCCGTCTGCATGAATAAAGTCATATGGAACTGCGCGGAGAAGCGGTGCCCCAATTCCTGCAGCCCAGCTGACATCCTCCGGCAGGGGAAGTGTGTTGCCGGATATTTGGAATTGCGAACCTTTCAGCTGCTCGGGGAGGGAGAGGGTACGGATATCTTTACTGCCGGATTGCAGGAGACTCTCAAGGATTTCATCCTCTTTACCCCTCTCGTCGCCGGCGTAATCAACTGTGGCACCCGCCTGTTTCATGAAAGTAATGAAATCCTCTTCCATTCCGTCATCCTTCCGGTTATGTCGGAAAAAAAGTTTCTGTGAATTCAGTTTCTGCCATTTGCAGATGCCAAGGAGGCTGTTGCGGTCGCAGCTTCCTCCGAAGGCGTTCATCAGTTTCGGTGGAATGAGCGTTTCCGCCAGGGCGAAGCTGCTGTCCTGGTGAATAAAAAGACTCTCCACTCTTCCGTCACGGAAGGCAGCAGGGCTGCCGTCATGAAGAATAATAAAGCCACGTCCGGAGAAATCTTCAGAGGTAAACCCAGGTTCTGCGCTGAATTTTTGCAGACGGTTCAAAACCTGAATCTGATGATTATCGCTTCGCTCCAGTTCCATGAGATCGAAGAGACGGTGGCCGTCCAGCATAATCCGAACATTGCCGCTGTCATAAAAAACCACCCGGCTGCCTTCTTTGGTTTCCACCTTATCGCCGGGTTTGAGAGGATGTTCGGCGATCTTCTCATTCCGGATAAAATGCTTTACCGCGTCAACCAGATCATGGGAGCCGACATAATGCATGTGATGGCTCACCGGTTTCTCCAGGCAGTCGCCCTCGATGAAATAGTCTCCGGTGAGTCGGTCAGTGAGTAGTACCGAGCTGATATGTCTGCGTATATCTGAAGGGAGGTAGGGACTGGTTCCTATTCTGAGAAACGGGCGGTATTTTCTCTCTGCCTTTCCCAGGTAGAGAACATAACATTCCCTATCGATGTGATATACGCGGTTTCCACTGATGTTGAGTTCTTCGTTATTTTCCACCACTAATAACTATAGGACGAAGAGGACGATCTGTCAGCAACAAAGCTGGCATTTTTTACAGAATTCGAGTATTGTGGTACTCACAGGCGGGAAATATGGTCATTACACAACGAAGAGCAGCGAAAATTATCCCGATAGCCGGCGGAAAAGGCGGTGTGGGTAAGACTGAAGTGTGCGCCAACCTGGGTGTACGCCTCGGTCAATTGGGGTACGACACCATTCTCATTGATCTGGACTTGGGCGGCTCAAACCTCCATTCAACCCTGGGGCTGAAAAACCGCCACTCGGGGGTGGGGAATTTTCTTTCCGACAAGAGTGTGGGGTTCACCAATCTCATTGCCCCGACCCCATACCCAAATTTACGGTTTATTCCCGGGGACGTGCTGGTTGCAGGCACCCCCAATATCGTATTCAGTCAAAAGCAAAGCCTCATCCGTCATATCGAAAAGCTTGAAGCCGACTATATTCTTCTGGATCTCGGCTCCGGTGCCTCCAATAATGTGGTGGATTTTTTCCTCATTTCAAATTCAGGAATCGTTATTACATCTCCCCATGTGGGGGCGGTGTTGAACAGCTACAGTTTCCTGAAAAACACCGTGTTCCGGTTTCTCATGCGGGCCTTTGCCGGTCAAAGCGAAGTGGAGCGATATCTGCGTAAATCCATAAAAGAGCGGCGTCCGGGAAATCCTGTTACCGTCGCCAATGTCCTTGACGGCATGCAGGAAATTGATTCGGCCTTTGCAGCCAAGGCTCGGCGCTATGTGAAGCTGTTACAGCCTTCCATAGTTTTAAACCTGGTCCGGGACGGGGATGATCTTAACATCGCCGAAAGCCTGAGAGATCTTACTTCCAATAATCTGGATGTGAAACTTTCAACCTTGGGGATGCTGATACACGATGAGGGGCTTGCTGCATCCCACAGAAGCACTGCTCCTCTGACCCATGCCCTTGCGGACAGTTTGTTCGCCGTGGAAATTGACAGGATTGCTCAGAAGATTGTCCAGTCCCCGGAGTTTCCCACCCTTGCACTGGCAACGGAAATGTATTCCGATTCATTCGAATTGATGAAAATTGAATCTGCTGAAGATTTAGCGGAACTGCACGAACAGCTTTCCCAGCATGAGCGCCAGGAAGAAACTGACGCGGAAGAGTTTATTCAGATTCTGAGTCAACAGAAAAAGCAGATTCATGAGCTTAAGAACACCGTACGCATGCTCACCATGCGGGATCGCTGAGCCGGATATGCCCTACAGCAAGGAAATACACCCAGGGGAAAAACACCCCGTTGTCGGGAAACAGGTACACCGGAATATTGCCTATTATCGCATAGACTGGACTCCTCTGCTGCCGGTGGACCGGCACCGGATTAACTCAACGGTGCCATCCCTGCCGGGTATCTGGGAAATCTATTGGCTGCAGAATTCCCGAAGCCCCCGACTCCTGAAAATGGGGCAGGCCTGGTACGGGGGATTACGGAATGAACTCCGCCTCGAAGCCGACGGAGAGGATATTCGGAACCGGGATATGAAGGAGCAGCTGCTCAGCGGAGACGCGTACTACCGGTATACGTTGTGCGAAATTGCCAGGGATCTGGAAGAGGTGTTTGACATCCTTCTGAGTATTAGAGGGCTAGCGTCGCCAGAAGGTCCTGCCAGCACTCGCTACCGGGATGTACGTATTTCCGAGGATGATGAAATGGTCATTCACCGCGTGCGAAAGCCAAGCCAGCCCAGGCAAAGCGAGCGGAGCTTCTCCCACCCCGTCCCCAATATGTTCGATGTGGTCAAGGAGATGCGAAGCGGCGGCCAGCTCCCACCGGCATCAAAGGATTCCCCGGACTGAATGCCACGGGTTGGATTAACGGCCCCGTGAGCTTTCGCCGCTCCGTAGCCCGTCTATCCAGGCGGTATCGGGAAAAATGCGTTCCGCCGCATCGAAAGCATCCTGAGCGTCCTGAGTGTTGCCTTCCTCCAGATGTGCGGTGCCTATCCATGCCAACCCCTGAAACCTGAGCAGGTCATTCTCCGAATTCAAAAGATATTCCAGGGTTTCAATCCCTTTCGTATCGTTTCCACCGCCAATTGCAGGGGCATTGATGAAAAACAGCCCCCGGGAAAGCCGGGCGCGGAGGTTTTCGGGATTCAACGCCAGTGCATTTTGCGGATAGTCTCTCAGTTTGGCTCCGTTGCTCATCTGATACAGCGTACCTTTGAAATTGAATAAATACATATAGCTGTCGCTGAGCACCCTCCAAAGGTCCGAGTGGATCCCCCTCCCTTCAGGTAGGGCGGGGATATTCAGACCGTGTTCCCAGCCTTCTGAGTCCCGGGTTTGAAGCTCCCTGTCGATGAGCTCAAGGGCTTTCTGGCTCAGTTCGATACTTTTCTCCAGATACTCCTGGGCTTCACGATCCCGGCCGGCGCTCATGAGAATGAAGCCCCTGTTGAGGTAAATCCTGCTTTGATAATATCTGAATACCGGATGATTCTCTTCGACTTGCGGGGATAACTCGCCTAAGGCGGAATCGCTGCGGTTGAGGGCCGCAGCTGCCGAAGAAATGCTTTCATCTCTGAACACTGCGTAGCCGGCCTCCTGCAAATGGGCTTCCACGGCCCCCACGCCATCGGTATTCTGGGCGGAAAGTTCAAACATCGCTGTGTTGAGAAGAAAAAGTATGACAATCATCCAGGAATATGAGAACCCCGCTGTGACGGGACGGGTATACTTGGATGGTGTTTTTCCGTGAATTCCGGAACGCGTTAACGGAGCGGATCTCATCCTCTTCAGTCCCTGATAACCAGGTCGCCAAGTTCATTGGTATCATCATCTTTTACCGGAAAACTTTCTGCCAGAAGGTCTCCCATATCGTCTATTGCGGCGCAGAGTGCGTCGCTCAGCTTATCTTCGCGGATGCCCGCAGCAATGGCGTTGGCAAATTCCTTCCAGGTTGCTGGATCCACCTTTTGATTAATGCCGCTGTCAGCCAGAATTTGCACTCTCCGTTCAAACAGAGATATATAAATGAGAACTCCGCTTCTGTCACGAGTTTCACTGAGATTGTTTACCATGAATTCACGGAACACTGCATCGGTTATGGCACTGTTGATCTCAAGCCGGGTGGTTAATAACCGCTCCAGAGGTGGGATAATATTGACCAGGAAGTATGCTGAAATTCCGGAAATCAGGCTTACGATTACCGGGAGAAGATATTCAATAACACCCCCGTCTGCCCATGCCCGGGTTGGAGCCCAGAGTATGGCCATGAGCACCGCTGCCAGCACTGCGCCTATGGCAGCTCCCCGCCATTCGGGGGCAGGGTAGACCGAGCTGCGCCGGGCAATGACCGGCATAACCTCGCCGGCGGTTTTTCCTTCTGCCCGTGCAACTGCCGCTCTAATACGGGTCTGTTCAGTCTCTGAAATTAATGATTTGGTTTGGGACATAGTAATGCTCTCCTATCTTTGTGACGCACTGATTGGGGGAGGCGTGGAGAGAAGATATTCCTTCCACCCACGCCCCTGGATTCGGGCCGGATTACCAGCCTCCGGAGGCACCGCCGCCGCCGAAACCGCCTCCTCCGCCGGAAAATCCCCCGGGACTTCCGCCGCCGAAGGAACCGCCGCCGAAACCGCCGTGGTATCCTCTATGATGCCGACCGGCGCTCATTCCCAGCAGAGCCCAGAGCCAGAAATTACCGCTGCGCCTCCGGTGACCTCCCCGGAAAATATTAAAAAATCCAGAAAAGAACATGAACATAATCAGGGGAAAAAGAAAGGAGAGGGGGCTGTCACCCGAGGCTGCAGCCTGATCCTCGCCGGGAAGCTTGCCGCTGCCGCTGTATTCCCCTTTTACCGTGGAAACCATTGCGCCCACCGCCAGTTCGAAACCTTCATCGTAGTTTCCGTTTTTGAATGCGGGAGTGATGATGTTCCGGATAATTCTTCCGGACACAAGATCCGTGAGCCTGCCCTCCAGACCGTACCCGACCTCTATCCGGATTTCCCTGTCTGCCTGGGAAACCAGCAGGATTGCGCCGTTATCTTGTTCTGCGGTTCCGATCTGCCATTCTTCTGCAAGTCCGATGCTGTAACTTTCAATATCCATGCCGTCCAGGGAATTTACGGTTACCACAACGATCTGGGTGGAATCGCTGCGCTCAAGATTCCGCAGCTGTTCTTCGATACGCTGTTCGCTGCTTCTGCCGATCATTCCGGCCTGGTCAACAACTCGCCCCCTGAGCGGGGGGTAGTTCTGGGCTGCAATCAGTACAGGGAGCAGCAGGAACAGCAGCAGAGCCGTTGCTTTGTGTCGTGTTCTGTTGGCGTATGGGGTATGCATCTCATCCTCCTCAGGGGATTTGCCGTGGTTCCAATATTTAGAAATCAACCTGTGGAGCCTCATCCGCACCGCTGGATGCCTCAAAATACTCCTTCCGCTCCAGGTTCAGCATCAGATTATTGGTAAGAGACTCGGGAAAACGCCGGATTGCCGTATTAAAGTTCTGGACCGACTCGTTGTAGCGCTGTCTGGCCACTGCGATCCGGTTCTCGGTACCTTCCAGTTGATTCTGAAGATCCAGGAAGCCCTGATCGGCCTTCAATTCCGGATAATTCTCTGTTACCACAAGCAATCGTGAAAGGGCAGAGCTGAGTTCGCCCTGAGCTTCCTGAAATTGGGCCAACTTTTCCGGATCATCCACAATATCCGGTCCGGCCTGTATTGAACCCACTCTGGATCTGGCTTCGGTTACCGCTACAAGGGTTTCCTGCTCCCTGTCGGCGTAGCCCTTCACCGTTTCCACAAGATTGGGAATCAGGTCATAGCGCCGTTGAAGTTGTGCTTCAAGATCTCCGAAGCTTCGGAACACCTGTTCTTCCAGTGCCTGAAGTCGGTTGTACCCGCAGCTGCTGAGGGTGAGAATAGCGATTGCCGTCAATGTAAAGATGCCCGTACGTATAATCTTCCGTTTCATGTTTTCTCAAATCTCCTTGGAAATTGTTAATTTCATGTGATTGTTAAGGCAATTTCACATATCAGCGATTTTGGAAATTGCCAAGATCTTCAGAAATCATCATCATCTTGCAAGAAAATGATGATTTCGACCCGTTATCCAGCATTTGTCAAAATACAATTTTGACAGATGCTTAGTTACTATACACAATACAGACAGGGGACTGATTTATTCAAGCTTGGCCGGCAAATGAATGAAAATTCAGAATTTATCTGTCAGATCCGGGTACAGGCTTTATATTAGTATAGAACGAGTACTGAAAAATTTTGCGGACTGAAGTAAGAAATCCTGCAGGGACGGATATTCAGGGAGGCGAAAATACAATGGTTTCACCGGGCGATCAGCCGAAAACCAATTGGGAGTGGGCTCAGATTTTTGAAGCCGGGGGCGAGTTTACCGAAATGGGTTCGCCCCTGGGATACGATATTCCCATTCTCTTTTCAAACGATGTAATGGAGCTGAAAAATCGGGAAATTGTGTTTCCTCTTTTGGAGCAACAGATTGATGGAGCGCTGAAAGACCGTCCGGTTCGGCTGTTTAACATCACCCATGTTGACCGGACCGGAGACCAGCATGAGCTTACCGCCCTGTATTCCACCAACGGACAGGACACTGCCCTGGACCTGATTCTGGTATTTCAACGGGATGAGATGGGGCCTCAGGTACTCCAGGCCTTGCATCACATGCGGTAATGAAGCAGCTTTTCCCGGCTCCCGGCTCCCGGCTCCCGGCTCCCGGCTCCCGGCTCCCGGCTCCCAGTGGAACCCTCCCGGCTTCGGGATGAACGAATGAAGGAGAATGAGGCAAACGCCGTATATGGTGAAATTCTAGGTAAAAAACAACTTCTCAATGGTTTCACGGTTACGTCGGTTAAACACCGAATTATCCGCATATATATTCCGAATCCGGGTCTCATACGAGGCTGCCACCTTATGACGTACGATCTTCATGGTTGAATTTAAAAGACCGTTTTCGATGCTGAAGGGTTCTTCAAGAATCTCAAACACCTTGGGCGTCCACATGGGAGGAATCCTTTTTCCGGTAATTTCGGGATTCCGGCATTTAGAAAATTCCTGGTTGAGAAATTCCAGTGCATCATCCGCCGAATTGATTCCTTCCCGCTGAAACGCATGTGAGCAGGCTTCCCGGTTCAACGTCAGCAACAGGATAGTTGATGTCTGATGGTCACAGTAGGCCATTACCTGATCGAAGAGATCGCCGGTATTGATTACCGCTTCTTCTATTTCTTCAGGGGAATATTTTTCTCCCGAGGGATTGATCAGCAGCGCTTTCTGCCGCCCAACCACATAGAGAAATCCGTCATCATCGTAGTACCCCCGGTCACCGCTGTAGAGGCTCCCTTCACGCAGGGCTTCCCGGCTTGCTTCTTCATTCCGGTAATATCCCTTCATTACGCTGGGAGCGGTGATTACCAGTTCGCCGGTTTCCCCGGTCTGAGCCCGGGTTCCGTCCTCCCGGATGATTTTGCAATCCACGTTATGGAGGACCGAGCCCGAGGAGCCGAACTTATGCCGGGCGGGGGTGTTGGTGCAGATTACCGGGGTTGCCTCGGTAAGGCCGTAGCCCTGGAATACCGGTACTCCCAGTGCGGAGAAGAACTCCTGCTGTTTTACCTCAAGGATGGCCCCGCCTCCCACGCAGAATTCAATCCGGGAACCGAACACCTGCTTCACCACCGCGGGGAATATCAGTTTTCGGGCGATGAAAAAAGAGAGGCCGTGACGCAGCCGCACTCCTAAAGAAGGGCTGTGAAACCCGTCGCCGATAATGGCGTTACCCGCTTCCATTCCCCTGTCGAACAGTTTAGATACGATTCCCCCCTTTTCCCGGACGCCCTGCTGAATTTTTTTCATGAAATTTCCGCTGAGCGCAGGTACGGTGAGGAGAAAGCTGGGTTGAGCCTCCAGAAGATTCACCGGGATATTACGCACCATCCGGGAGGACCCTCCCCGGGCGTCCACAAACCAGAGGGTAATTCCCTTGTAGATTCCCGCATAGATCACAACCGTATGTGCGAACGAGTGATCCAGGGGGAGAATGACAAGGGTCTGGGCACTCCCTTCGGGAAGCTGGAAATCATCCGCCGCAGCCATGGAGTTCGCAACATAATTCCGGTGGGTGAGCATAATTCCCTTGGGAGTTCCGGTTGTTCCCGATGTGTAGCTGATGGTTGCGGTATCATCGGGTGAAATCAGCTCAAGAGAAGCTGTCAGAAGCTGCTCATCCCCTAATCGGATTTCCCGGCCCAGGGTGAGAATTTCCTCCCAGCTCATATAGTCCCCGCCTCGAAAGATGCCCAGCTGTTTGAGCTGTTCCATTTGGGAAGAATCCGGTTCATCCAGGAGAATGAAAAATGGAGTGGTGGAAAAGGTCTCCATGCTCTCAAGCAGCTTGGGCAGGAGATTGCTGCTTACCATGAAGTATGCAGCCTGGGAATGATTCTGCCGATAGGCGATTTCCTGGCCGAGCAGCTGAATAGAGAGGGGAACGGAAATAAGCCCAGCTTTCAGGAGTGCCAGTTCTCCCAGCACCCACTCGCTTCTGCCTTCGGAGAGAATGATGCAACGTTCACCCCGTTCCCGGGCATGTTGCAGAAACCAGCAGGCAGCTGTTGAGCTCAAATCCTCCGCCTGCTGAAAGGATGTTTCCTTCCAGCCGTTTTCATTCTTGGTCTTCAGATAACTTCGGTCCCCATAGCGGCGGGCAGACCATTCAAGCATTTCAACGATAGTATTCACAGGGCCTTCCTCGTGGAATATATGGATCGAATATCTGCTCTTCGGGAGATTGTAATGGGATATTCGACATTGGAAGTGTGCATTTTATATACTATACGTCAGGAGTGTCCATGGCACGATATATTCAAATCCATAAATCCAGATTCAATACCAGTCCGGGAACCACCTCTCTTCAGACTGAGGGCGTTAAACCTCGAAGCGCCCGCTGCAGCTGTATCAGCTGGACAGAGGATTCTATCCGGGAAGAGCATATTGACGATTTTCGGGGGCTTTCAGCGCGTCTTTCAGAAGATGAATACCACTGGTTGAATATCACCGGTCTGGAAGATGAGCCTTCCATTGCAGCCCTTGGAGGAGAGTTCGATCTCCATCCCTTGACGGTGGAAGACATTACCAACACCCATCACCCTCCTAAATTCGAAGCCCACGAAAAATATGCGTTCACAGTTATGAGGATGCTCCGCCAGGACGGTGAGCGGATGATTTCCGAGCAGGTAAATTTTATTCTTACGGAACGGGTGCTGTTGAGTTTTCAGGAAATCCCCGGGGATGTTTTTGAAGCCGTACGAAGCCGGCTGCGAAGCGGCCGGGGCAGGGTGAGACGTTCCGGGGCAGCCTACCTGCAATTTGCAGTCATGGACAGTCTGGTGGACAATTATATGCTCACCGTTGAAAAACTGGGGGGAGAAATCGATGCCATGGAGGATGAAATGTTTTCCGGTGTTGATGATTCACCTATCTCCGCAATCCGGGAATACACCCGGGAGATCACAGTGATCCGGCGGTATGTACGCCCGGCAATGGAGATGCTGGAACAGCTGAAAAAATCTGACCAGCAGCCGGTGGATTCGGCCCTTCTTCCGTTCTATTCTGATCTTCAGGATCATATCAGACTGGTTAACGATGCCGTGGACGGATACCGGGAGCTGTTAAAACATCAGCTTGGAATGTATACCGCCCTCAAGGGGTACGAACTGAATGAAATTATTAAAGTTCTCACGATTATTTCGACTATATTTATCCCCTTAAGTTTTATTGCCGGGGTGTACGGAATGAACTTCCTCCACATGCCTGAGCTTTCCATTCCCTGGGCGTATCCTGCGGTGCTGGGGGGAATGGTGCTTGCAGCCTCAACCATGCTGGTTTTATTCAGGAGGAAAGGATGGCTAGGGGGAAGTTCCGGGGGGAAGAAGAAAGGCCTGTTTCGGGGTGATATCAGGAACCGCCCTAGTGGCAGGGGGAGAGTCAAACAGAAAGTCAGCCGGAATGACGGGGCTTAAAAATCTCCAGCATCCAGCATCACCAGGGTGCAGGCTTCCAGCCAGGAAATATTGTGATCGTCCAGGGCCTTCTTCAGCTCATGTGACTCTGTTCCCGGGTTCATGATCACCCTCCGGGGATTCAGGTTCACGATCCTCCCTATCTCTTGTGTAATATGGCGGGGACCTATGTATATGCTTAGGGTGTGGATATCATCAGGCAGCTGATCCAGGCTGTGAACCACCGGCAAGCCTTCTATTTCTTCAAGAACGGGATGTACGGGTATCACCTCATGTCCATGTTGTTGCAGGCGTCTGACCGCCTTGTTGGAGAACCTCTCGGGTTTTTGGCTTGCGCCTAATACTGCAGTTTTCATATATGAGTAAAATATATATATTTGTAGCTTCCAGCAAGCGGCTCCGGGAGAAATCAACATGGTTTTTTTCGGTGGGTTTTCCGGTGGTTTTTTGGGTAACGCTTGTGGCCTGTGTCAGCAGAGACTAAACTGTATAGCGGATTCGGATTAACACGCCGTTTCGGACAACTCCATGGAGGATACATGAATACATTATCACAGATATATGCGGACGCCGATTATGAGATTAGGGTGAAGGCACCGGTTACGGCGGTGCTGCAAGTGCTTATGGCGGTGCTATTTCTGGCTATGGCCCTGGTTCAGTTGATTTCCGGGTTTCCGGTTCAAGGCCTGATCCTGTTTCTTCTGCTGATATTTGTGATTGTCACACTTTTGCTGCTGATTAGGGGCCGCTATGATCTTTCCACCCGGCTTTTTTCCCTCTCAGCTGCATTGATGGTAATTATTAACCAGCTTCTTCAGGGCTATACCAACGCCCTGACCCTTCCCCAGTACGCGCTGCTTCAGCTTGCGGTGCTACTTCTCAGCGCGTTTATGATCCGGAAAATGGGGATTTTTCGCCTCTATCTGATCTTCTCGTTCCTTACTTTTTGGGGATACATCCTGTTTATTCTCCTTTCCGGCCGGGCGGAGGAGGTGGATTTTCCCTTTCTTAATCAAATAGATATTGCCGGCTTCGTGTATCTGATTGGGGTGTTCACCCTGTATCAGTTGAAACTCACATTCGACAAGGTGACAGAGGAAGCGAAGACGCGGATTGATGAGAGCGAACGGAACCGCCGCCATTTGAACTCCATTATGCAGTCGGTAAGTACCCAGCTTAACGACAGTCTGGGGTTGAAATCCGAGGCGGAGGGCACTGAAGCGGCTTCGGCAAAAATCAACCGTCAGGTTCAGGAGATAAACGGTGGAATTGATGATCTGAACTCCGCATTCGGAAATATTCTGGCGGCGCTGGAAAAAATCGATACAAGCATGAGCGTACTCTCCGAACGGGCCCAGGAGCAGAGCAGTAATGTTACAGAATCCTCCGCCGCCATTGAACAGATGGTTGCGTCAATTTCCAGTGTGTCTTCGGTTATTAAGCGCAGGAGGGAGAGGGTGAACGAACTGATCCATACATCCGAGCGGGGTGCGGCCAGAATCCAGAAAACCGAAGAGAGTTTCAACAAGGTGGTTGAGCATATTGACGGTATTAAGGAAATGACCCGGCTGATCAGCGGGATTGCCAGCCAGACCAATCTTTTAGCCATGAATGCGGCCATAGAAGCGGCACATGCAGGAGATGCGGGGCGGGGATTCGCCGTTGTTGCCGATGAAATCCGGAAGCTGGCGGAGAATTCTTCGGTGAATACAAAGAACATTTCCGAAACCCTCAAAGAGCTTGTTGCCTCCATTCAGGAGACCAGCACACAGGTGAAGGAAACCGGCACAACGTTTTCCGATATCCGGCAAGAAGTGGGGGTGGTGAGTACGGCAATGGATGAGATATACGGCAGCACCCAGGAACTCAACTCGGGAAGCACCGAAATATTGTCTGCCACAGAAAATCTCAGCGGCCTGACAACCAACGTGATGGATGGAGTTACCCAGGTTACCCAGGACAACGATATTATTTCCGAAAATATCGATACAGGAAACCGTCTGGCCGAAGTTCTGAAAGAAGATGCCCGGATGATTAAAACTGAAACATCCGTAATTGTTGAATCGGCCACCCGTATTCTGGCCATGGCCAATATGCTCAGCACCCAATCCCGCACCCTCAACGACCAGCTGGAACAGAAAGGTGGGGAAAAGGAAGGAGAGATTGAGGACTGAAGGAAGCACCCCGGGATCTGATATACGCTATACACTCTTCAGGTTTTATTTGCTTATTTCCGGAATTTCAGGGCTGATATTCGGTCTGATTAACCTCATAAACTCCCGCCCTGCGGTAAATGTCATTACCGGAGTGGCCGTTGTGCTGCTCTGTGGAATTTGGTATCTGCTTTCCGCCAATCCTGCGGGGTACGCCCTGAGCCGTATCAGTTTTCTTCTGTTTCTTTCTCTTATCTGGCTGCCCCTGGGGTATCTCACTTCTCCGGGGTCCTTCAGCGCCATGCCTTACATTGCCCTCACCGGAATGTTCATTTCCGCAGTGGTGGTGAGAAATCAGTGGGAGTATGTTTTTCCAATTCTCATGCTGATACTTATCCCTGTGTTGTTTCTGTTTGAAATGTATAATCCTTTGAAATTCGATGTCTATGAAAATCCCGCATACCGCCTGAAAGATTTGAGCATGAATTTTGTGGTTTCCGGCTCCATCATTCTTATCACCATCATCTACACCATGAACCGTTACCGAAGCTTCAATGAAAAAATGTATGAAGTGAGCGTACGGGACAGTCTTACCGGTTTGTACAACAAACGTTTTTTTAATGAGTACATCGATAAGGAGCACAACCGGAGCTTGCGGAACAACACGGTTTTTTCACTGGTGTTTATCGATATTAACCATTTTAAACGGGTAAATGACAGCCTGGGTCATCTGGAAGGGGACCGGGTATTGAAGGATGTTGCCGCAATCCTTCTCGGTTCCATTCGGAATTACGATCTGGCGGTGCGCTATGGGGGTGACGAGTTTATCCTCATTTTTCCCTCTACTGAGCTTCCTGCTGCGGAGCATCAGATGAACCGCATGCAGAAAGTATTACACGATTACTGTGCCTCCTACCGGGAACAGGGGCTGTCTGTGAGCTGGGGAATTGCCGAAAGCCGGAATAAAAGCGTTGAAGAGGTTCTGGCAATTGCAGACGAGATGCTCTACTTCAAAAAGCGGAGCCTTGCTGACGATGAACATACGTAAAAGCACCGCGCCCTTAGGGTGTGGTTTCAGAATCTACTCGCCGTATTCCCGAATACACTGAATAAATACTGCCGAATAGAGTTCTGCCTTATGATCTCCCACCCCTTTCACCATCCTGAAAGCCAGTTCACTCAGGGGTTTTCGAGCGGCCATATCTTTCAGGCTGGCATCGGAGAACACAACGTAGGGTGGTACAGCGCTCTCTTCCGCCAGCCGGCGTCTCAGTTTTTTCAGGGCTTCTAGAAGATCCTGGTTCACGATCTGTTCAGATTCAACGTGAAGCCGGAGATTGGCTTGCTGCTCCCTCCGTTTGCTGATTGTATCCATGCTTACCAGTTTTACCTTCCGGTCCTTAAAGAGAATATCGTTTCCCTGTTCGGGTATCTTCAGGGTGAAATGGTCCCGGTAGTCCGGTTCAAGGGCTCCCAAATGGATAAGCTGCTGTATATACTGCTGCCAGGCTGCCGGTGAAATATCTCTGCCCACAGCGAAGGTGGGAATCCGGTGCAGTCCCCGTTGTTCCACCTCCCGGCTCATATTACCCCGGAGAACATCCACCAGGGTGCCGGCACTGATCGCCTCCCGGCATCGCTTCACTGCGGAGAGGGCTTTTTGGGCGATAATTGTACCTTCAATATATTCCGGGGGATTGCTGCACACGTCGCAGTTTCCGCAGTCTTCCTCGGTTATCTCGTTGAAATATGCCAGAAGCACCCGTCTGCGGCACACATGGCTCTCGGCGTACTCCTGCATCCGTTTCAGCTTCACTTCCTGAATGCTGCGGTAGTCATCGTGTTCTATTTGGGAGATAAAGTTCAGCTGCTGCTGGATATCCCGGTAGCTGTAGAACAGGACCGCCTCGGCATCTTCGCCGTCCCGTCCGGCCCTTCCGATCTCCTGATAGTAGCTTTCCAGATTTCCGGGCATATTGTAATGGATGACGAAGCGCACATCCGGTTTATCTATGCCCATGCCGAATGCAATAGTTGCGGTGATCACCTGAATTTTATCCCGGATGAAATCGGACTGGATGCGCCGCCGGGATTCGGAGTCCAGCCCGGCATGGTATGCCCGTGCGGATACTCCCTTGGCCCGGAGTTTTTTCTCCAATTGCTCGCAGGCTTTCCGGCTGCCGCAGTACACGATCCCGCTCTCATCCCGGTAGCGGAGCACCATGTGGAGGATCTGCTCGAAGCGCTCCTTCCCCGGAAGGACGCTCAGGCGGATATTGGGCCGGTCGAAGGATCCGAGAAACAGCTGAGGATTGTTCAGTCCCAGCAGGCCTGCGATATCTCTGCGTACGCTCCGGTCGGCGGTGGCGGTAAGGGCAAGGACCGGCACCGAAGGGAATCGGTGCTTGAGTTCGCTCAGTTTCCGGTACACCGGCCGGAAACTGTGGCCCCAGCTGGAAACACAGTGGGCTTCATCAATGGCAATCCTCTCCAGGCCGGAGTTTCCCAGCACATTGAGAAAATCCTCCCGTAGCACTCTTTCAGGTGCCGCATACAGCAGACGCAGCTCCTTATTCTCAATACTGTTGTATACTTCCCGCTCTTCCCCGCTGGTCATGCTGCTATTGAGAAATGCCGCAG